>JBBDQX010000174.1:0-5160 GCA_040905765.1 Acetobacterales bacterium | reverse complement strand
GACCTCGTGGCCGCGCTCGATGAAGGGATCGGCGCCGCCAAGGCGGGCAAGCCGTTCCTTGTCGACGTACACATCGCGCGCGCCTACGCCGCCCCGCACCCGCCGCGTCAGGCGTAAGGCGGAAACGACAGGAGACCGCCGGCCAGGCCCGGCGGTGACGAGATTGTTGGTCGTCATGCCCGGGCTTCGGCCCGGGCATCTCGTTTTTCAGGGGTGCCGGGTCGGAGCTCGGTAATGGTTAAACGGCCCCCTACGTCAGCGGGTCGGCCTTGCCGCGCTGGCAGACGGTGTCGATCAGCGCCGGCTTGCCGGATTTGACCTGCTCGATGGCGCGCTCCAGCGCGCCGGCCACGTCGTCGCCGCTCTCGATCGGCCCCTCCGCCCACCAGCCCAGCGAGCGGGCGAGCCCGGCGAAATCCGGGTCGGGGTCGTACAGATCCATGCCGATATGGGCGCGCGCCGGGTCGGTGCCGCGGTTCTTCGCGATCACGATCTGATGGTTCCAGTCGTTATAGTAGGCACGGTTGTTGTACATCACGACCAGCATCGGGATCTCGTATTTCGCCGCCATCCACAGCGCGCCCGCGTCGAACATCAGGTCGCCGTCGGGCTGCAGGTCGATCACCAGCCGCCCGGTGCCCTTGTTGGCGAGGGCTACGCCGAGCGACGTGCCGATCTGTGTGCCGGTGCCGAGCTCGCCGCCGGCATGGCACCACGGGCGGTCGAAATCCCAGAGGCGGCGCGCCCAGTCATGCATGGTGCCGGCGGTCAGCACCCAGTCCTCGTCCTTTATCTGCTCCCAGACCTCGAGGGCGAGCCGGCCGACCGTCATCGGCCGCAGGTCCCAGTTCTCCCGGGCCTGGCCGTGCCATCCCTCGCGCAGCGCCGTGTGAACCTTGCCGGCCTCCTCGGTGCGCTTCGCGATCTTCTCGGCCAGGCCGGGCGTCTTCGCTATACATTCCTTGAGTAGCTCGGTCAGCATCGGTGTCGCGGTCACAGGGTCGGCGTGCATGCGCTGTTCGGCGTGGTAGGTGCGGGCGTACGACATCGCCCATTTGCTGATCTCGAGGTCGGTGAAGCCGATATCGATCCAGGTCGCGTCCTCCGGCACCTGGCTCTTCACCGTGCGGGTGGAGATGTCGCGCACATGGGTCGGCTTCTCGAAATCGTTGAGGTCGAGCGTCAGCACGACGTCGGCGCCGCCATAGCATTTCTCCGGCGCCATCGAGAGGTTGAGCGGATGGTTGCCGGGGAAGTTGAGCCGCGAGTTGCAGTCCCACACCCGCGCGCCCAGCGTCTCGGCGATCGCCACCACATGGTCCCAGCCATGCGGCGGGCGGGCCGCGTAGTCGCACACGATCACCGGCCGCTCCGCCCTGGCCAGCGTGTCGGCTGCCTTCTCCAGCGCCCGCGGATCGGGCGCCGGCGGCGCCGCGACGGTGACCGCGCCGGCCGGCGGCATCTTCACGTCGTGATCGAGCTCGGCCTCCTGCAGGGCCGCGTCGTAGCACATATAGACCGGCCCCTGGCGGCCGCTCATCATCACCGAGTAGGCGCGCGCGAACGAATCCGGCACGGCGTCGACGCTGGCCGGCTGGTAGTCCCACTTGATGTAGTCGCGGATAACCTCTCCCTGCACGTTGGCTGAGTGGATCCAGTCGATATAGGGGCGGCGCTTGGGCTCGGTCAGCGGCCCTGTGGCGCCGATGATGAAGACCGGCGCCCGGTCGATATAGGCGTAGTAGATGCCCATCGGCGCGTGCAGCAGCCCGACGAGATTATGCACGATGGCGATCATCGGCTTGCCGGAATGGCGCGCGTAGCCGTGCGCGATCTGCACCGCGATCTTCTCGTGCGTGCATAGCATCATCGGCGGATCGTTCTCGCCGTGATTGACCAGGCTGTCGTGCAGGCCGCGATAGCTGGCGCCGGGATTCAGCGCGATCTGCTCGAACCCGTAGCGCTTGATCATGTCGACGATGATGTCGGACTGGTAGCGCCGGTTCGATTTCTTGATGCCGCTGACCGCGGTCTTGGCCGTGTCGTCCATTGTTGTTGCCTCCCGCGTGGGCGGGGCCGGTCTGTGGACCGGCCCCTGAATCAGACCCGCAGCCGTCTTCTCGTCACGCTGCCTCGCCGCGGCGCCAGGTGATGACATCGATCAGCGCCGGCTTGCCGGCCTTTACCTGCTCGATGCCGCGCGCCACCGCCGGGCCGATCTCCTTGGGGTCGAAGATGGGCCCCTCGGCGTACCAGTCGAGCCCCTTGGCGATATGGGCGAAGTCGGGTTCCGGCCCTTCCAGATCCATGCCGATATAGGCGCGCTGGATGTCGGTGCCGCGTTTCTTGGCCATCGAGATCTGGTGCGCCCAGTCGTTATAGTAGGCGCGGTTGTTGTACATGATCACGAGGAACGGGATCTCATACTTGGCCGCCATCCACAGCGCGCCGAGATCGAACATCAGGTCGCCGTCCGGCTGCAGGTCGACCACCAGCTTGTCGGTGCCCTTGTAGGCGTAGGCGACGCCGAGCGACAGGCCGAACTGCGTGCCGGTGCCGAGATCGCGCCCCGGGTGCTGATACGGCTTGTCGAAATTCCAGACCTTGCGGACCCAGTCCTTGAGGGTGCCGGCGGTCAGCACCCAGTCCTCGCCCTCGATCGCCTTCCACACCTCGTGCGCCATGCGGGCCTCGTGCATCGGCATCTGGTCCCAGTGCTCCTCGACCTGACCTTGCCACTTGTCCCACTGCGCCTTGTGCTTCTCTCCGACCGCCTGGGCGCGGTCCTTGACCTTCTTCGCCAGCTTCGTGTCGCCCCCGATGCGCGTGGCGCAGGCCTTGGACAGAGCCGGGATGGCATTGGCGGTATCGGCGAGGATACGCATGTCCCAGTTGTTGTGCTTGTTGTAGTCGGTCGCCCACTTGCTGATCTCGATGTCGGCGAACCCGATATCGATCCACTTGCAGTCGGGCGTGGTAATCGCCTCGACCTCTCGGGTCTCCCAGTTGGGCTTGTGAGAGCCGCGCGTCCAGTCGATCACGTCGAGCGCCATGACAAGGTCGGCGCCCTTGAACGCGTCATCATGCATGCTGACATTGAGCGGGTGCCGGTTGGGGAAGCCGAGCCGCTTGTTGATGTCGAATACCGGCGCGCCCACGGTTTCGGCCAGCGTCACCGTGTCGTCGAACCCGATCGGCGCGCGGGCCGCGTATTCGGTCAGCAGCACCGGATAGTCGGCCGCGAGCAGCATGTCGGCGGCCTCGCCGATCAGCTCCGGATCGGCCGCCAGCCGCGGCGGAACCTTCACCGCGCCGGGAGGCGGAATCTGGATGTCCTCGGTCAGCTCCGCTTCCTGCAGCCCGGCGTCGTAGACCATGTAGACCGGCCCCTGCGGCTCGGTCATCATGATCGAATAGGCGCGCGCGAAGGCATCCGGAACGCCGTGGATGCTGGCCGGCTGATAGTCCCATTTGGTGAAGTCGCGCACCGCGGACCCCTGCGCGAACGCGGTGTGGATCCAGTCGATGAAGGGCCGGCGCAGCTTCTCGTCCATCGGACCGGTCGCGCCCATCAGGAATACCGGGCAGCGGTCGATATAGGCGTAGTAGACCGCAAGCGGCGCATGCAGCAGCCCGACGACGTTATGCACGATGGCGGGCATCGGCTTGCCGGTCGCCTTGGCGTAGCCGTGCGCGATCTGCACCGCGATCTTCTCGTGGTTGCACAGGATCATCGGCGGCTGGTTCTCGCCGTAATTGACCAGACTGTCATGGAGGCCGCGATAGCTCGCCCCCGGATTGAGCGGGATTGCCGGGAAATCGTAGAGCTTGATGAGGTCCACGATGATGTCGGACTGGTACCGCCGATTGGATTTCCGTATGCCGGAGTCGCTGCTCATGCCGCCTGCCTTTGCTGGTAAAAACGTGTCCGGCGCACTCTACCAGCCGGCGCCCGCCGCTGTCACCGGCGGGCCGGTGGAATGCCCGCGAAGCGGCTTGCCCTTTTCAACCGCACGGATTGATGCCTACAGTCCGTTCGAGAAACGCCAATTTAAGGGAGGAAGTCATATGTCATCACGTTATTCGATAGGTCATTCGCTCCTGGGCGCCGCCATCGCGGGCCTGGTTACGCTCGCCGTTGCGCCGGCCCAGGCGGAGGATTTCTACAAGGGCAGGACGGTCACCATCATGGTTCCGTCGGGGCTTGGCGCTTCTATGGGGCTTTACGGCCGGATGCTGGCCGGTGCGCTGGAGAAATATATTCCAGGAAAGCCGACCGTGATCGTCCAGTCGCGCCCTGGCGCGGGTGGCACGACCGGTCAGAACTACGCCTATAACGCCGGCCCGACCGACGGCACCCTCATCGCCATGCTGTCATCGGGCAATGTGGTGATCCCGAAGCTGCGCTCGATGAAATACGACATCACCAAGGTGCAGTGGCTGGGGTCCACCGCGGTGCGCCCGAGCGTCATCTGGCTGTGGAATACCGCGCCCGCCAATTCGGTCGAGGATGCCAAGAAGGCCGAGATCGTGCTGGGCTCGACCGGTGTGGGCTCGGGCATGTCGATGTGGCCGAAGCTCATGAACGACCTGGTGGGGACCAAGTTCAAGGTTATCGAAGGCTACAAGGGCGGCGCCTCGGTCAACCAGGCGGCGGAACAGGGCGAGCTGCACGGCCGCTGGACCTCCTATTCGGGCCTCACTGCCGCCAAGTCCCAATGGCTTCAAAAGGGAACCGTCAAGGTGCTTGTCCAGTTCGGCCCCAAGATCGCCGAGCAGAAAGTGCCGAGCCTCCATGATCTGGTGAAGGGCGACGATCTGCGCATCGTCAAGTTCATGGAGTTGAGCGAGTCGGTCGGCATGGGATTCTGGGTCAGGCCGGAGGTGCCGAAGGAACGGGTCGCCATCCTCCGCAAGGCGTTCATGGCGGCCGTCACCGACCCGGTGGTGGTCAAGACCGCGGCGGACCGCAAGGCGCCGTTCGATCCGCTGAGCGGAGAACAGATCGAAAAGCTGGTCGCCGAGGCATATACGCTGCCGGATCATCTGGCGGAGCGCATGCGCAAGATGCTCGACATCAAGTAAGGCGGACAGCCCCCACCCCCGGAGGCGGCGCGGCGTTTTTCCCCGGCGTCCCAGAAGATGACGGCGAATTCGTCG
>JBBDQX010000173.1:0-5195 GCA_040905765.1 Acetobacterales bacterium | reverse complement strand
CCAACAACTCGAGACGGCCGGGTGCGACAAAAGGCGGCTGACTGCGCTCATGGAGCATTTCGACGATCTGGTAGACGATGACGGGTTCTGGCGCCTGCAGGCAAACAGCCTGGCTGTCCTCGCCACCCCTGACATGCTCCAGACGTTCCGGCTTCCCAACACGCTTGTCCCGATAGTCGAAGTATCGGACCGCTTTCACCTCAAGCCGCTCCTGCGGTCGATCACCTTCCCGCACTCGGCCTTCGTGCTGGCGGTCTCCGAAAATGCGGTGCGGCTGGTAGAGGTTTACTCCGAGCTGCCGCCGGCCCCCGTCAAGGTCGAGGGACTGCCGCGCGACGCGGCGAGCGCGGTCGGCAAATCGACGTTGAACGATCGTTCGCCCAGTGGCCGCATCCAGGGCTCGGAGGGGCAGAACGTACGCTACCGCCAGTATGCCCGCCAGATCGATGCCGCCCTCCGCCCGGTGCTCGCGGGGCGCGATACGCCGCTGATCCTAGCCGGCGCTGGCCGGCTGCCGTCCGTCTATCGCTCGGTGAACAACTATCCGAATCTGCTGGAGAACGGCATCGAGGCCAGTCCCGACAGGATGAGCGATGCCGAACTGGCGGGTGCCGCAAGACCGATTCTGGATGCTGCCTATCAGGGTGAGATTTCTCAGATCAAAGCGCTTTTTGACGCACGTGCGGGGGCCGGGCGCGCTACATCCGATCTCTCGGATGCGGCAAGAGCCGCAACCTACGGTGCGATCGAGGCGCTGCTTGTCGATATCGATACGGTCGTGCCCGGCACGGTGGATGAGACTACGGGAGCCATCAGCTTTGCCGACGGCCCGGATGCGATGAGCTACGGCGTTGTCGACGAGATTGCGGGTCGTGCGCTAGCCAGCGGGGCAAGGGTCCTCGGAGTGCGAAAGACGGATCTGCCCGGGGAGGGCGCACTGGCCGCCATTCTTCGCTACGCAGTTTAGCCGCCGAAACGTTCTCGCCACCCTCCGATTGAAATAATTGTTAAGGACTATCCTACTCCCACTCGATCGTCCCCGGCGGCTTGCTGGTCACGTCGTAGACGACGCGGTTGATGCCGCGGACCTCGTTGATGATGCGGCTGGCGGTGCGGCCGAGGAAGTCGTAGTCGAAGTGGTAGTAGTCGGCGGTCATGCCGTCGGTGGAGGTCACCGCGCGCATGGCGCAGGCGAAGTCGTAGGTGCGCTCGTCGCCCATCACGCCCACCGTGCGCACCGGCAGCAGCACGCAGAACGCCTGCCAGATGGCGTCGTACAGGCCGGCGGCGCGGATCTCCTCGAGGTAGATGGCGTCGGCCTTGCGCAGGATCTCCAGCTTCTCGCGCGTGATCGCGCCGGGAATGCGGATGGCGAGGCCGGGGCCGGGGAACGGGTGGCGGCCGACGATGGCCGGCGGCAGGCCGAGCTCCAGCCCGAGCACGCGGACCTCGTCCTTGAACAGCTCGCGCAGCGGCTCGACCAGCTTCATGTCCATGCGTTCGGGCAGGCCGCCGACGTTGTGGTGGGACTTGATGGTGACGCTGGGCCCGCCGGTGAACGAGACCGATTCGATGACGTCGGGATAGAGCGTGCCCTGGCAGAGGAAGCCGGCGCCCTTCAGCTTCTTCGCCTCGGCCTCGAACACCTCGATGAAGGTGGCGCCGATGGTCTTGCGCTTCTTCTCCGGGTCGTCGACGCCCTCCAGCCGGCCGAGGAACAGCTCCTGCGACCGCGAATGCACCAGCGGCACGTTGAAGCGGTCGCGGAACACCGCCACCACCTCGTCCGCCTCACCCTGCCTTAGCAGGCCATGGTCGACGAAGATGCAGGTCAGCCGCTCGCCGATCGCCTCGTGCACCAGCATCGCCGCGACGGCGGAATCGACGCCGCCCGACAGGCCGCAGATGACGCGGCCGTCCGGCCCGACCCGGTCGCGGATGCGGGCGATGGCCTCGTCGCGGAAGGCGGCCATGGTCCAGCCGCCCTCGCAGCCGCAGATGGCGTGGGTGAAGTTGCGGATCAGCGCCGCGCCGTGCGGCGTGTGCACCACCTCGGGGTGGAACTGGACGCCGTAATAGCGCCGCGCGTCGTCGGCGATGGCGGCGCAGGGCGCGGAGTCGTTGCGGGCGACGACGCGGAAGCCGTCGGGCAGCGCGGCGACGCGGTCGCCGTGGCTCATCCACACCTGCTCGACCGTCCCCTTGCGCCAGACGCCGTGGAACAGCGCGCAGTCGCCGACGACGTCGAGGAAGGCGCGGCCGAACTCCCGGTGGTCGGAGGCCTCGACGCTGCCGCCGAGCTGCAGGCACATGGTCTGCTGGCCGTAGCAGATGCCGAGCAGCGGCACGCCGAGTTCGAACGCCACGTCGGGCGCGCGCGGCGTGTCGTCGAGCGTGACGGAGGCCGGGCCGCCGGAAAGGACGATGCCCTTCGCGCCGAAGTCGCGGATGCGGGCGGGGTCAGCGGTGCAGGGCAGGATCTCGCAGTAGACGCCGCTCTCGCGCACGCGGCGCGCGATCAGCTGGGTCACCTGCGACCCGAAGTCGATGACGAGGATGCGGTCTGTCATGCGCGCAATCCGGTAAGGGGGATGCGCGCGGGAAGACCGGCGGCCGGCCTACTCATCCCGGCGCGCCGTCGCCCGGTCGATCAGGATGTCGATGCTGGGCCAGCCATAGCCGATCTGCACCAGCGGCTGGCCGGCGATGACGATGGGGTCCTCGGCCTTCGGCTGCGCGCCCAGCGCCTCGTAGAACCAGCGGCCGGGGTTGTCGCGCAGCACCCAGACCATCGCCGAGCCGCAGCCGTGGCCCTGCAGGTGCTCCGCCATCACCGCCATCAGGGCGCGGCCGATGCCGAGGTTGCGCCAGTCGTCGGCGACGTAGAGGGTCTGCACCTCGCCGTCGAAGCCGAGCCGGTCGCGGCCGCGCCGGCGGCTGCGGTCGCAGGAGCCGAAGCCGACCACGTTGCCGCGGGCGTCCTTGGCGGTGAAGATGCCGAAGCTGCCGCGCTCCCGCAGCGACAGGGCCCAGTGGCCCATGTGCTGCTTGACCGACATGCCGGCGAGGTAGTCGTTCGGCAGGATGCCGGCATAGGACGAACGCCAAGACGCGACGTGCACGCGCGCGATGCCGAGGGCGTCTCCCACCTTCGCTCGGTCTATGCGGATGGCGGTCTCACGCGTCACGCGCACGCTCCAGGATTGCGACGAAGAAGCCGTCCGTACCGGTACGATACGGCGACATGAGGATAAAGGTATCGGATGACGGGCAGGGGCCGTCAACCCGCTCGCTCCAGATAGGGACCGGATCGAGCGGCCGAAAGTCCGGCGCGGCGGCGAGGAAGCCATCCACGACGCCCTCGTTCTCCGGCGGCAGCAGGGAGCAGGTGGCGTAGACCAGCCGCCCGCCCGGCCGCACCAGCGCCGCGGCGCGGGCGAGGATGGCGGACTGCGTTGCCGCCATCGCGGCGAGGGCGGCGGGCCCCCCGGCGTCGTCGGCAGCCTCGTCGGCCCGGCGCCAGCGGGTCTCCGGCGCGCGCCGCCAGGTGCCGCTGCCGCCGCAGGGGGCGTCGACCAGCACCCGGTCGAACAGCCCGGCGTTCGCGGCGATCCAGGCGTTGTCCCCATCGAGGGCGACGGCCTCCACGCCACCCAGCCCGGCGCGGGCGCGGCGCGCCGCCATGCGCGACAGCCGGCCGGCATCGGCGTCGCAGGCGACCAGCCGCCCCCGCCCCGCCATCGCCGCGCCGAGCGCCAGCGTCTTGCCGCCGGCGCCGGCGCAGAAGTCGCAGACCGCCGTACCCGGCGCGGCGTCCACGAGCGCGGCGCAGACCTGGGAAGATTCGTCCTGCACGTCGACCAGCCCGTCGCGGAAAGCACCGGCGCTGCGCAGGTCGGCGCGGCCGGCGAGGCGCAGGCCGGTGCGGGCGAGCGGTGTCGGCGCCGCCTCGATGCCGTCGGCCGCGAGGGCGGCCAGCGCGGTCGCGCGGTCGGCCTTCAGCGTATTGACCCGCAGGTCGACCGGCGCCGGTCGGGCCAGCGCCGCCATCTCGGCATCGATGGAGTCGCCGAAGCGGTGCGCGAGGTGCGGCGCCATCCATGCCGGATGCTCGCGCCGCGCCCAGTCGGGCAAGGATGAGGTCCAGGAATCGGGCGGGCCGGGCCGCAGCGCGGCGAGGCGGCCGGCAAGGGCGCGCTCGTCCTCCGTCAGCGGCGCCGGGCCGTAGCCGCCGGCGGCGAAGGCCGCGGCCGCATCCTCCGTGCCCTCGACCAGCAGCAGGTGCGCCAGCGCCACGGCGCGGCCGTCCGGCTGCGGCGCGCCCGCCGCCTCCAGCGCGGCGCGCAGCCGGCCTCGGTGGCGCAGCATGTCGAAGACGCGGTCGCCGATGGCCCGCCGGTCGCCGCCGCCGGCGTAGCGCCGCCGCCGGAACCAGCCGGCGAGCACGGCGTCGGCCGGCTGGCGGAAGCGGTCGGCCTCCAGCAGGTCCAGCAGCGCGATCGCGGCCTGCAGGCGGGCGGCGGGGGTCATGCGCCTGCCGTCCGCGCCTCAGCTCCGGCTGACGGTGTAGTTGGGCGGCTCGCGGGTGACGAGGATGTCGTGGACATGCCCCTCGCGCATACCGGCGTTGGTGATGCGCCGGAACTGGCAGTTGCGCTGCATCGACCGGATGTCGGGATTGCCGGTGTAGCCCATGCTGGCGCGGAGGCCGCCGACGAGCTGGTGGACGACGCCGTTGATGGTGCCCTTGTACGGCACCTGCCCCTCGACCCCCTCGGGCACCAGCTTGAGGGCGTCGTTGACCTCCTGCTGGAAGTAGCGGTCTGCCGAGCCGCGCGCCATCGCGCCGACCGAGCCCATGCCGCGATACGCCTTGTAGGAGCGGCCCTGGTAGAGGAACACCTCGCCCGGGCTCTCGTCGGTGCCGGCGAACAGCGAGCCGATCATCACCGAGTCGGCGCCGGCGGCGATCACCTTGGCGATGTCGCCGGATTCGCGGATGCCACCGTCGGCGATCACCGGCACGTCGCGCGTGCGGCAGTATTCCGCCACCTCCTGCACCGCGGAGAACTGCGGCATGCCGACGCCCGCGACGACGCGGGTGGTGCAGATCGAGCCGGGACCGATGCCGACTTTCACGGCGTCGGCGCCGGCGTCGACCAGCGAGGCGGCGGCTTCCGGCGTGGCGATGTTGC
>JBBDQX010000172.1:0-5196 GCA_040905765.1 Acetobacterales bacterium | reverse complement strand
AGTTGCCGAAGATGATCGCGTAGACGATGTCCTTGTGGTCGGCGAGGAACTTCGGCCCGCCGACGATATTGTGCGTCGCGAAGGCCGCCAGCAGGATCGCGGTGCCGCCGCCACCGGGGATGCCCAGCGCCAGCAGCGTCGCCATCGAGCCGCCCTCCGAGCTGGAGTTGGCGGATTCTGCCGCCACCACGCCCTTCGGGTTGCCCGTACCGTAGCTCTCGGGATCGGGGTCGCGTCGCCGCGTCTCGGCATAGGACAGCAGGTTCGACACCGACGAGCCCACGCCCGGCACCGCGCCGATGACGATGCCGATGACCGATCCGCGGACCAGCACCGTGGGGTGGCGAAGCGCCTCCCGCACGCCGCGCCAGATGAGAGGGAAACTCATCTTCCGCGACGCCTCGTCCTCGACGATGTATTCCCGCGAGATCAGGTTGAACAATTGAGATGCGACGAAAAGCCCGATAATGGCGGGGATCGGCGGGATACCGTCGAGCAGCACCGGGATGCCGAAGGTGCCGCGGATGTAGCCGGCGTCGTTCATGCCGAGCGTGCCGAACAGGACGCCGACCAGGCCCGCCATCAGGCCGCGCAGCATGTGCACGCCATGCAGCGCCGCGATCAGCGTCAGGCCCCAGATCGCCACCACGAGCATTTCCAGCGGACCGAGCCTGAGCACCGCGATCGACAGCGGTTCGATCAGCAGGAACAGCAGGATGTAGCCGGCCATCATGCCGATGCAGGAGGCGACCAGGGCGACGCCGAGCGCTTCATTGTGCCTGCCCTGCTGTGTCATCGGATAGCCGTCGAAGGTGGTCGCCACCGCCGACGGCGTGCCCGGGATGTTCATGAGCACCGCCGGCACCGAACCGCCGAAGCCGCCGCCGGTGAAGATCGCGGTCAGGAACAGGATGGCGGGGAGGAAGTCCATATACAGCGTGGCCGGCAGGAAGATCGCCATGGTCATGGAGATCGACACGCCCGGCATCGCCCCGCCGATGAGCCCGATCAGAAGGCCCGGGACGATCACCGCCCAGGCCGCGAGGTTTTCCGACAGCAGTTCGAATGCGCCGCCGACAGCGCCGAAATCAACCATGCTTCACGATGACTCCGGTTGGAGGTTCATGGACTGGCCCGCCTCACCCACCGACCGGGGTCGCCGGACCGATCCGGCTACGGCCCCGCCACTGGCGCAGGAACGGCGCCAGCAGCGAAGCCACCAGCAGGAAGAGGAACACCATCGCCACCGGCCGCTGCAGCAGGAACGAAACCTCACCGGCCGAGAGCTGGTAGGAGTGCAGCAGTTCGGATTCGACCAGCCTGCCGAGCAGCAGGCCCACCACCGTCGCCGCGACCGGATAGTCGTAGCGGGCCAGCAGCCAGCCGAGCAGTGAGAACACCAGCAGCGTCACCGGTCCGGACAGGTTGCCGGTAATCGAGTAGGCGCCGAAGCTGGACAGCACCATTACCGAGGGCACCAGCAGGCGCAGGGGCACCTTCACGATGCCGCTGGCGACATGGATGAAGGCGAGCCCGATGCCGAGCAGCAACAGCGCCTGGATGAAGTTGCCGAAGATGATCGCGTAGACGATGTCCTTGTGGTCGGCGAGGAACTTCGGTCCGCCAACGATATTGTGCGTCGCGAAGGCCGCCAGCAGGATCGCGGTGCCGCCGCCGCCGGGGATGCCAAGCGCCAGCAGCGTCGCCATCGAGCCGCCCTCGGAACTGGAGTTGGCCGACTCGGCCGCCACCACGCCCTTGGGGTTGCCCGTGCCGAAGCTGGCCGGGTTCGGGTCCGTACGTCGCGTCTCGGCGTAGGAGAGCAGGTTCGACACCGACGAGCCCACGCCCGGCACCGCGCCGACGATGATGCCGATGGCGGAGCCGCGCAGCAGCACGCCCGGATAGCGCATCGTCTCGCGCACACCCGCCAAGATCAGGCGGAAGCTCATTCGGCGCGAGCCCTCGTCGGCAACGATGTAATCCCGCCCGATCAGATTGAAGAGCTGTGCGGCGACGAACAGGCCCATGATGGCCGGGATCGTCGGCACCCCGTCGAGCAGCACGTCGATACCGAAGGTGCCGCGCAGATAGCCTGCATCGTTCATGCCGAGGGTGCCCATCAGCACGCCGAACACACCGGCCATAAGACCGCGCGCGACGTGCCTTCCGCGCAGCGCCGCGATCAGGATCAGCCCCCACAGCGCCACGACCAGCATCTCCAGCGGGCCGAGCCTCAACACCGCGATGGACAGCGGTTCGATCAACAGGAACAGCAACACGTAACCGGCGAGCGTGCCGATGCACGACGCGAACAGGGCAAGGCCAAGCGCCTCGTTGTGCCTGCCCTGCTGTGTCATCGGATAGCCGTCGAAGGTGGTCGCCACCGCCGACGGCGTGCCCGGGATGTTCATGAGCACCGCCGGCACCGAACCGCCGAAGCCGCCGCCGGTGAAGATCGCGGTCAGGAACATGACCGCGGAGAAGAAATCCATGTACAGCGTGAGCGGAAGGAAGATCGCCATGGTCATGGAGATCGAGATGCCGGGCATCGAGCCGCCGATCAGCCCCAGCAGCAGACCCGGGATAATCACCGCCCAGGCGGTCCAGTTGCTCGACAGGATGTCGAGAGCGCCGGAAACGGCCAGGAAGTCGATCACGTCATTTTACCGCGCTAGAGGAGCAGCGTGGGGATCGGGAACGGCAGCAGCTTCTGCATGCCCCACACCACGATCACCGTGAAGACCGCCGGATAGCCGAACACGATCAGCGGCCGGCGTTCGCCCTGCACGGCCAGAGCGCCAGCAATGAACAGGAAAGTCGGGATATCGAACCCGGCGTAGGTCAGTCCGAGCATGTAAAGCCCGAACAAAAACATGATCGCCGGGGTCTTCAGCTTCGACCAGGTGAACGGCGCGGGTGCCTCCATGGCCTCGTCGGCCGACCGGCGGGCGCGCAGTTCCTGGAACAGCAGTATGAGGTAGAGCAAGGCCGCCAGGCCCGTGGCCGGCAGCACCAGCAGCAGGTTCTCGGTGTCAGTCGACTTCGACGCGCTTTCCCACAGGTAGCCGAGGCACAGCACCAGCAGGAATGTCGCGAAGGCGACATGGCCCCAGTTCGTCGAGCGGACGAGCCGGTCCTCGTTCATGGATGTCTCCGCAAAGAGAGGGACCGGGGCCGGCCCGTGCCGGCCCCGGTGGATCCTGCGACGCCTACTCCTTCTTGAGCAGCGCGACGTGCTTCTTCAGCAGTTCGAAGCTCTCGGCGATGATCTGCGTCGATGCCTCCGGACCGATCCATTCGGGCGACAGGCCCTGATTGGTCAGCGCCTCGGCATGCTTCGGATTGTCCGAGATGCTCTTGAGCGCGTCGTGGAGCTTCTTCCAGCGATCAGGATGCTTCTGCCTGAACGTGGCGTGCGTCGCCCAGCCGCGGACGGAGCCGGCCACGAACGAGCCCGGCTTGCCGCCGAGTTCCGTCACCGTCGGCTTGTAGAGCGGGGCCTCCGGCCAGATCGGGTTCTGCTCAGCCTGGAAGATCGTCAGCGCACGCACGAGGCCCTTCTGCGGAATGGCACCTTCGGCACCGATGAAGCCGACGTCGAAGTGGCCGCCCGCCATAGCGGAACGCAGCGGTCCGCCACCGTTGTAGGTGACGACGCGGACGGAGTCCTGTGGGAGACCGAGCGCCTCGAACAGAAGATAGTAGTTGACGAAGTCGGCCGAGCTCGGCTGCACCCCGATGCTCAGCTTGCCCGGGTTCTCCTTCACCGCCTTGATGAAATCGCCGAGGGTCTTGTAGGGCTTGTCGACTGCGGTCGCGGCGAAGGTGAAGTCGCGCGACGGCATGTTCACGAAGGCGAAGTCCTCGACTTTGAACTTCGCGTCGTTGAGCAGGATGTTGTTGCCGATGAACGGCATCGCCGACGTCACCATCAGCGTGTAGCCGTCGTCGGGCTGCTGCAGGAAGTAGGAGTGGCCGAGCAGACTGTTGGCGCCGGGGCGGTTCACCACCACCACGGGCTGGCCGAGCGCTTCCTGGAGCATCCCGGTCATCGCGCGCGCGAGCCGGTCGTTATAGCCGCCCGTATTGAACGGCACGATGACGGTGATCGGCTTGGTGGGCCAGGCTTCCTGTGCCTGACCGGAAACCGGGACGATAAGCGAGCTACCGACGAACGCGGTCGCTGCTGCCAACGCCGTGATGAAATGACGCCGACGCATGGACGATCCTCCGAAAAGGGTTGATGTGACTCTGTTTTGGGCTTTGGGCTCTCGCCTCTTGGCCGACGCCGGTTTGCCGGGCGGGTCCGGAGATCGGCGCGCTATTATATGGCAAGGCTTGCGCAACTAAGAAGATGCCTCGCAGCCCATTATTGAAATAATTTTTTACCGATTGACAACTGTCCAATATTCCCTGGAGCTCGCGTTACCCGTGGGTTTCGATGTCGCAGAGCCATGGAACGGCATAGACTTGCGGCATCCCGCTTGACCGGAACCTAAGGAATGACACCGCAGGAAATCAGCAACGCCGTCGCCCTGCACCGTCGCCACGTCGAGGGCCGCGTCGGTGGTGTCCGCGCGAACCTCACGCTGCAGTCGGTGCCGCGGGTGGACCTGCGCGGTGTCAACCTGCGCGGCGCGATCCTCGCCGGTGCCCGCTTCGAGCGTGCCTCCATGGCCCGGGCGGACCTTAGTCACGCCGACCTGTTCGCCGCCGACCTGCAGCACGCCGACCTGACGGGCGCCCGGCTGATGCGGGCGGACATGCGGGGAATCCGCCTGACCGGGGCACGCCTCACCGAGGCCGACCTCGAGAGGGCCGACTTGCGCCCTCCGGCCCTGGTAGACGCCGCCTCGCGGCTGTCCGGCGATCATCTGGCCGCCGACGACCTGGAACGCGGACGGACGCTGCGTGCGGGGCTGGCCCGGGCGCGGCTGGTGGGCGCCGATCTCCGGTCCGCCAACCTCCGTTCCGCCGATGCCTGCGGTGCCGACCTCGTCCATGCCGACCTTTCCGGGGCCGACCTCAGCATGGCGCGGCTACGCGGCGCGCTCCTGCGAAACGCCGACCTCAGCGCCTGCCGCGTCGATGGTGCGAGCTTCGGCGGCGCCGACCGCGGCGGCGCGTCGGTCGAGCAGACGGACCTCGGCCGAGCCGACCTTTCAGACGCCATCCTGCCCGCCCGGTTGGACA
>JBBDQX010000171.1:0-5199 GCA_040905765.1 Acetobacterales bacterium | reverse complement strand
CCGCGGCCACGCCCTGGCCGGTCGCGGGGTCGATCACGGCGGCGCCGGGCACACCCTGATCGAACCAGTAGGCGGTGACCCGCCCCGAGGGTGCGCGGCGGATCTGTTCGACGCCCGGATAGGTGGCCTGGATGCGCTCAGCGAGCGCAGCGATGGTCAGGCCTGCCTCGGCCTGCGGTGCGGCCAGGCGCTCGGCCGCAGGAAAGACCGATAGCGCCGCGCCGCTGAGCGCAAGGACCGTGACGAGGGCCAGGGCCAGCAGACCCGGCCAGCGATGAAGAGCGCGGATCATGGCCCTGTCGCCTCACATGGCGTAGGTGAAGCTGGCGACGTAGCGGCGCCCGTTGACAGGCGTGCCCGTATCGTCCGTCGTCAGCGGCACCGCGACCTCGTTCGGGCTGTCGCGCATGTCCTCGACGGCGGCATCGATATGCAGGGTGTAGCCCGCATCGAACAGTGCGTCGGCGAGGTCGAGTGTGATTTCGAGCGTCCGGCCCGCGCCGACGCTGGCGCCGGTGATGCCGTTGATCTGGGCGGGGTCGCCGCCCGTGGCGCGGTACCAGTCGGTCAGGTGCTCGTAGTATTTCGACTTGCCGCCGGCCATCCACAGGCTGCCCATATAGGCGCCGGAGGCGTCAGTGACGTAGAGCGCAAGATAGGCGCCATCGCCTCCGTAGTTGTTGAGCGTCGTGGTGAGCGTGACCGGGCGCGCCATGGCGAGGCCGGGAAGTGTCAGCGCCGTGGTCAGTGCGAGCGCTGCGAGAAACGATTTCATCAGTTAGGTCCTTGTTCGGGAGTTGCGTCAGAAAGGCTCAGTTCACCTGGACCTGCGGCGGTGCGCCGTTCCCGAAGAGCCCGTTCCGCGGCGGTGCGGCGGTGCCGGCGGGAGCGGGATCGCGGGCGCCGCCACGGCGTTCACCGTCATTGTCGTCATCGTCGTCATCGTCGTCATCGTCGTGACCACGCCGCGAAGTCGCGCGGTAGCCGCGGTCGTCATCGTCGTCATCGTCGCTGGCCAGAATGAGGGGCAGCGTCTCCGGCCCGTCTTCGAAGAGAGCCGAGAAGGGCAGAGGGCTGCCGTCGGCGGTCGCGTGCATCGCGCTCCAGGCCGGCAGGCCGATGGCGGCGCTAAGGGCCGTGGAGGCGACAAGAAGCGTGAGGGTCTTTCGCATGGCAGGGTCTCCTTTTCGTCTGCTGAGACCAATCTGGAGATCCGACCTGAGGGCTTCCTGACGGGGCGGCGATTCCCGCTTCAGCTTGCCGTCAAAAGAAAAAGGCCCCGCCGGGGAAAGGCGGGGCCGAGTGAGGCCGAAGAAACAGCCGGTCTCGGGGTCTCGATCCGGTCAGGTGATATCGCCAGGCCCTGGCGCGCGCTTGTCGCCATTGAGCATGGCCCGGGCGAGGTTCTCGTGGTGGCGGAACGAGGCCAGCACGACGCCCCCCACATGCAGCGCCACCAGCAGAAGCATCAGGTTGGCGAAAACCTCGTGCAATTCTTCGAGCGATTCCTCGCCGCCCTCGTCGTATTCACCGTCCTCGTCGGCAAAGGCGGGCGCCACGATCTGCGGCATCTCGGGCAGCATCGCGACGCGCGCCGGTTCGGCCATGAGCCAGCCGGTCAACGCGGTGCCCGCGAGCATCACCAGCAGAGCCACGATCATCGCGGCGCCTGCCGGGTTGTGGCCGAGATGGCGCCGCTCCTGCCCGCGCGCCATGTCGCCGAGATAGGACAGCGTGGCGCCGGGGCCCTTGAGGAACTGGGCGAAGCGCGCATAGCGGCTGCCGACCAGCCCCCACACAAGCCGGAACGCGACGAGGCCCGCGACCACATAGCCCGCGATCTCGTGGACGGTGGGCAGCTCCTCGGCGGTCAACCAGGCCACCACGAAGGCGGCGACGAGGCTCCAGTGAAAAAAGCGCACCAGCGGATCCCACACCCGGACCGTCCGCCCCTCCTTGACGGTGGGCGCGGCGTCCTGTGTGGCCATGTCAGTCATGTCAGTCATCGCTCCGGTCCTCACGTTCCCGGATCGGCCGATCGTCGTCGTCCTCGAACTCGACCTCGATCACCTGAAGCGTCTCCGGGTGAACCGTCACCTCGATCCGGCGCCCCTCGGCATCGCTGCCGTCGATCTCGTAGCAGCCATCGTCGATCTTGATGCGGCGGACCGACCAGCCGTTCTCTTCGGCCAGCCGCGCAACGGCGTCCCGCGGCTGCCAGTCCGCCATCGGAACGAAGCAGTCGTCGTCGGCCAACGCCACCCCGGCCGGAAGGACCGCGAGAAAGCCGAGAATTGTCAATGTCTTCTTCATGGGCCAAACTCCTCGTTGCGGCCAACTTGATGCAACACATGCGCGGCGAAGCTGACAGGAGCCTGAAGCGCTGGCCCTGGCGGCGTCAGCTTTGCGTCAGCCTGGGCGGTCAGGGAGGGGCATCGGGAAAGGAACGGCCATGCGCATCCTGCTGATCGAGGACGACACTGTTCTGGGGGCCGCCGTGCGGGATCAGATCGCAGGGAACGGCCAGTCGGTGGACTGGGTCACGCGGCTGGATACGGCGGGCGATGCGATGGCCGGTGCGGCGTACGATCTGGTGCTGCTCGATCTCATGCTTCCCGATGGCCGGGGGGTCGGCTTTCTGAAGACTCTGCGCGCCAGGGGCGAGGTGACGCCGGTGATCATCCTGACCGCGCTCGACCAGGTGTCGGACCGGATCGAGGGGCTGAACGCGGGCGCCGACGACTACCTCGTGAAGCCGTTCGATCTTTCCGAACTGTCGGCGCGGATCGGCTCGGTCGCCCGGCGCTATACAGGCAATCCGAACCCGATCATCACCCACGGCGCGCTCCTCGTCGATCTGGCGTCCCGCAGCATCCGCCGGGACGGCAAGCCGGTCCAGTTGACCGCCCGCGAATGGGCCCTGTTCGAGGCATTTCTGGCGCGCCCCGGTCAGCTTCTGTCCAAGGCGCAGCTCGAAGACAAGCTCTATGCCTTCGATGCCGAGGTCGAGAGCAACACCATCGAGGTCCATGTCAGCCGCTTGCGAAAGAAGCTGGGGTCGCGGATCATCGAGACCGAGCGGGGCATGGGCTATCGGCTGGGCAAGCCATGAGGCCGCCACGGAGCCTCCAGGCCCGGCTGGGCTTGTCGCTCGGCCTTCTGCTGACCATTCTGTGGGTCGCTGCCGCCTTGGTGACGGCCGTAATCCTGCGGCACGAAATGGATGAGGTCTTCGACTCCGCGCTGCAGGAAACGGCGCAGCGCGTTCTGCCGCTCGCAGTCGTGGACATCGTCGGGCGGGAGGATGAGGGCGTGACCCAACGGCTCGCGGTGATCCGCGAGCACGAGGAGTATTTCACCTACATCGTCCGCGACGACGAAGGGCGCATCCTGCTGCAGTCGCACGTGGCCGACCCGTCCATGTTCCCGCCCTATGACGGGCCGGGCTTTCGCCAGACGGCGACCCATCGGCTCTATAACGAAGATGCGCTTCAGGGAACGATCCGGATCACGGTCGCCGAACCGCTGGACCACCGTGCGGCCATTGCGCGCGAGATCCAGATGGGCCTCGGGCTACCGCTGCTGGTCGTGGTGCCGCTTGCGCTGCTGTCCATCGTTTTCGCCGTTCGGACGAGCCTCGCCCCGCTGCGGCGCTTTCAGGAAAGTCTTGAGGCTCGCAATGCGCGCGATCTGTCGCCCATTCCGAGCGGAGACATCCCGTCCGAGATTGCACCTGTGGCGGTTACTCTCAACGGACTGCTCGACCGGCTCAAGGCCACCTTCGATGCCGAACGCAGCTTTGCCGCTAACGCCGCGCATGAGCTGCGTACGCCGCTGGCCGGCGCCATCGCGCAGGCGCAGCGCCTGCAGTCGGAAACCCGCGACCCGGCCGCCGGGGCGCGGGCAGCCGACATCGAGGCCACGCTCAAGCGGCTTGCGCGACTTTCCGAACGCCTCATGCAACTCGCACGGGCCGAAGGCGGACGGCTTCGCCTGGATCGAACCGCGGATCTGAGAACCGTCGCGCGCGTCGTGGTCGAGGATATCGCGCGAACGGCAACGCCTGACCGCATCGCGCTGACGCTGCCGGAGACGCCGGTGATGTCGGACCTCGATCCCGACGCCTTCGGGATACTGTGTCGAAACCTGGTGGAGAACGCTCTGCGTCACGGCTCGCAAGCCACCTCGGTTGACGTAACCCTGACGCCGGACGGGCAGTTGATCGTCGCAAACGAGGGGCCCGTCCTGCCTCCCCAAACCTTGGACCGTCTGACAGCCCGCTTCGAGCGCGCGGGCGCAAGCACAAACGGCAGCGGCCTCGGGCTCGCCATCGTCGCCGCGATCGCCGACCGCATCGGGAGCCAGTTTGTCCTGAGGTCCCCCCGCTCTGGTCGGAGTTCGGGCTTTGAAGCGACCTTGAGGCTTCCGACGTCAGCAGCCGACAAATCAGTGCAAACGTCGAACCTCGGGAGGAACAGCTGACCACCGAGGGCCTCGATCTGCTGTCGACCGGCTCGGTTTCCTCGCACCGAGAACAAATCGGGCGTGCGCCGAGGTACTACAGATCGGTCGCACGATCGAGAAACCTGCCACAGGGAGCTGCTAGGCTCGCGGAAAGTCCCTGCGCTCCTGCCGAGCCTCCGGCCCGCCGGCCCTCCAGTAGGGGTGCTTCGGCTGCCAGCGCTTCGGCCAGGAAGTCGAGTAAGGCACGGATGCGGGCGGTTCGGCGCAGATCCTCGTGCGTCAGGAGCCAGAGATCGAGGGTGAAGTCCTCCGGCAGCGGCCCCACACGCACCAGATCCGGATCGATATCGGCAAGGCCGCAGGGCAGCATCGCCAAACCGATGCCGCCTTTGGCAGCCGCTATCGCAACCGCGACGGAATTGGCCCGGTAAACGGGGCGGACATCAGGCAGCAAGCGGGCAAAGCGGCGGGCGAGCGGTGCGTGTTCGGAATCAAGGCCGATCCAGTCGTGGGACTTCAGGTCCTCCTCCGGCCGGTGGACTCGATAGTCGCGTGATCCATAAATGGCGAAGACCAGACGGCCCACGCGCCGTCCGACCAGAGCCTCGGGAGGCTCGTTGCCCACCCGCAGGGCAACATCGGCCTCGCGTTTGGTCAGATTGAGCGCTGTGTTGGAAACCGCGATCTCGAGCTCGATGCCCGGATACTCGGTGCGGAAAGCCAGAAGGTGGCGCG
>JBBDQX010000170.1:0-5331 GCA_040905765.1 Acetobacterales bacterium | reverse complement strand
CCGGATTCCTGGAGGCGCTGGCGGCGCGCGCCCGCGCGCTCCGCGCGGCCGGCCGACCGGCCGATGCGATGGCGGCGTTCGCTGCGGTCCTCGACCGCAGGCCCGACTTCGCGCCGGCGCATGTCGAGATCGCCGAATGCCTGCTGCAGCAGGGCGACCTCCGGGGCGCGGCCGGGCGGTACGAGCGGGCGCTCGCGCTCCGGCCCGATAACGCGCGGACGCGATTCCACCTCGGCCAGGCACTGGTGCTGCTCGGCGAGTACGGCCGCGGCTGGGACGAGCTTGAGTGGCGGTTCGCGGCCGGCGCCCACGCCGCGCGACGGCCGTTCCCGCAGCCGGACTGGCCGGGACCGCCGCTTGCCGGCCGCGGCCTGCTGCTGTGGGGCGAGCAGGGGGTCGGCGACGAGATCCTCTACGCCACCATGCTGCCGGCGCTGGCGGGGGAGGAAGGGCGCGTTACGGTCGAATGCGACCCGCGCTTCGTGCCGCTGTTCGCGCGCTCCTTTCCTGCGATGACGTTCGTCGGCAAGCGGCCGGAGCCGGAGCCGGCGCTGCGCGGCGACGCCTTCGACTTCCAGTGCGCGGTTGGCAGCCTGGGGCGCTTCTACCGGCGCGGCACGGGCGACTTCCCGGCGGAGAACGCCTTCCTCGTGCCCGACCCGGCGCTGACGGCGCGGCTGCGCGACGACTATCGCGCGCGGGCCGGCGACCGCACCGTGGTCGGCATCTCCTGGCGCAGCAAGAAGGACCGGCTCGGCCTGGTGAAGTCGAGCGCCATCGGCGACTGGGGCACGCTGCTGCGCCGTCGCGATCTCTTCTTCGTCAACCTGCAGTACGGCGACTGCGCCGCAGAACTGGCCGAGGCGAAGGACACCTTCGGCGCGGAGATCCATCAGGACCCGGCGGTCGATCCGCTCGCCGACCTCGACGGGTTCGCGGCGCAGGTCGCGGCGATGGGCCTGGTGGTGACGACCAGCAACGCCACCGTCCATTTCGCCGGTGCGCTGGGCCGCCCCTGCCGGCTGCTGCTGCCGGCCAACGTCTGGGATCTGCCCTGGTACTGGGGTGCCGGCGGCGACCGCAGCCTGTGGTACCCGTCGGTCCGCATCCTCCGCATGGCGAAGGACGAAGGCTGGCCGGGACTGGTGGCGCGCGCCGCGGCCGGGATTCCGGCGCGATGAGACACGGCCGTCAGGGCGGCGCTACCGCGCCGGGCGCGCTGGCGGTGGGCCGGCAGCTCGCGTCGGCATGGCAGCTGATGCAGGCGGGTCGCGCCGATGCCGCCGAGCAGGCGGTGCGCGCGGCGCTGCGGCAGGCCCCCCGGGATCCCGATGCGCTGGAGTTCCTCGGCCTGCTGCTGCTGCAGCGGGGCGCGGCGGAGCAGGCGGTGGCGCCGCTGCAGCGTGCGGTGCGCGCGCGGCCGGAGAAGGCGGCGGCCCACTACAACCTTGGCTGCGCGCTCGCCTCCGCCGGGCGGCCGCGCGATGCCGCCGCGGCGCTGCGGCGGGCGACGGAGCTGGACCCGGCACGACCGGAAGCATGGGCCAACCTCGGCAACGTGCTGCAGGAGCTCGACGACCGGGCCGGCGCCATTGCCTGTTACCGGGAGGCGGCGCGCCTCGCGCCCGGCGATGTCGCGCCCTACAGCAACCTCGGAGCGGCGCTGCTGTACGAGGGCCGGCCGGAAGAGGCGGAGGCGGCGCTGCGCGAGGCGCTGTCGCGGGACGCGACCCACGCCGGCGCATGGAACAACCTCGGCAACACGCTGAAGAGCCTCGGGCGGCTGGACGAGGCGGCGGCGGCGTACCGCCGGGCCCTGACGCTCCAGCCGGGGATGGGCGAGGCGCTGGCCAACCTCGCCGACATCGACGAGCGGGCGGGCGACCGACCGACGGCCGACCGCCTGAAGGCGGCGGCCGCCGACGCCGCGCAGCCGCCGCAGGACAGGATCGCCGCGGCCTTCGCGGCCGGACGGGTGCTGGCGCAGCTCGACGAGCATGAGCAAGCCTTCGACGCCTATGCCGCCGGCAACGCGCTGCGGCGCGCGCTGGACCGCAGCCGCGGCGCGGGTTTCGACCGTGCGGCCCACAGCCGCCGCGTCGACCGCCTGATCTCGGCCTATACCGCCGGCGCCCTCGCCGCGGCCCCCGACGCCGCCGGCGCCGACCGCACACCGGTCTTCGTCCTCGGCATGCCGCGTTCCGGCAGCACGCTGGTCGAGCAGATCCTCGCATCCCACCCCGACGTGGCCGGGGCGGGGGAGGTACCGTGCCTGGAGGAGGTGCTGTCGGCGGCCGGGGCCCTCGCCGCGCCGGAGACGCTGGTCGCGACGGCGGAGGCGGACCGGCTGCGCCTCGGCGCCGCCTATATCGAGCGTTTGCGGCGTGCGGCTCCCGAACAGGCACCGCGCATCACCGACAAGACACCCGTGAACTTCCTGCACATCGGCGCCATCGCCCTGACGCTGCCGGGCGCGCGCATCGTGCATAGCCGGCGCGATCCGGCGGACACCGCCCTGTCGTGCTTCTTCCAGAACTTCGGGCGCGGCAACGCCTTCACCAACGACCTCGGCGACCTCGGCGCCTTCTACCGCGACTACCTGCGGCTGATGGCGCACTGGCGCGAAGCCGGCGCGACGTTCCTCGACCTTGACTACGAGGAGCTTGTGGCCGAGCCGGAGAAGACCGTACGGGGGCTGCTCGACTTCGTGGACCTGCCGTGGGATCCCGACTGCCTGCGGTTCCACGAGAATCCCCGCGCCGTGCTGACCGCCAGCAACGCGCAGGTGCGGCGCCCGCTGTACGGCGGCGCCGTGGCGCGCTGGCGCCGCTACGAGCGGCAGCTTGCGCCGTTCTTCGCGGCACTCGGCCAGAGTCCGCGCTGAACCCGTCCGCCGACTCGAGTCCGCCGGCGCGGCGCACTTGCCATACCCGGACTGTTGCAACAACGCCACGCTGTTGCGAAAATCTCTCGCTGAATGCAGCTTGGGCATTGCCGAAGTACGCGGAAACGATTGATATGCAACCGCTTCGGGCGGCGTTTGGCCCGGGCGAGATATCGTGGCGTCCCGGGGGGACCGTTGACGCCCGACCAAGCGAACCGGCGGAGTCCGATTTCCGGAAGCCGCCATGTCTCTGACCGGAGGGCTACCTACGATGAAGAAGCTTCTTCTGACGACCACGGCACTGGCCGGCGTGTCGGTCCTGGCGGCGGGCGCCGCCTCGGCCGCCGAGGCGCCGAACGCCAACCTGCGCGGCTATTATTCGTTCTTCTTTACGCACACCGACGAAGACGCCGACACCGCGACGACCGACTTCGCGGATTCGGCCTACTACGCGGACTACGAGTTCCATGTCCGGGCACGTGGCAAGGCCGACAACGGCCTGGAGTACGGCGCCAAGTACGAGGTCGATCCGTCCGAGAGCAACGTCCGCGACGAGGCGGCGATGTACATCCAGCATGCCAACTTCGGCACGCTGGAACTCGGCAACGACGACGGCGTGGCGGCGAACATGTCGGTCTCGCTGCCCCGTGGCTTCGGCACGGGCGGCGCCGACGGCGCCTACGACGAGGTCGTGCGCGGCGGGCCCCAGGGTCCGAAGCTGGTCGGCAACGACATGTCGCTCGGCGACTCCTCGAAGATCAGCTACTACTCGCCCAAGTTCGCCGGCTTCGACTTCGGCATCAGCTACCAGTTCACCAACGACGAGGGTGAGGATACGCGGAACAACCGCAACATCCTCCAGAACACGGCGGCCACGGCGACCAACCAGGAGTCGGCCATCCAGATGAACCTTCGCTATACGGGCGAGTTCGCCGGCGTCGGCGTCAAGACCAACCTGGCCTATGCGTCGATCCAGATGCAGGACGCGCTGATCGGCGCCGTCCAGACGGACCGTTACGAAGATCCGACGGGCCTCCAGTTCGGCCTGAGCCTCGACTGGGGCGCGTGGACCGTCGGCGGCGGGTATATCCAGTGGGAAGACGTGCTGCGCTCCCACGCCACCCCGATCGCCGCGGACAATACCCTCCGCGGCGCCGACGATGCGACGGCGTTCAACGCGGGCATCCAGTACAAGATGGGCCCGTGGACCATCGGCGCGAACTAC
Source organism: Acetobacterales bacterium (assembly GCA_040905765.1). Taxonomy (GTDB): domain Bacteria; phylum Pseudomonadota; class Alphaproteobacteria; order JBBDQX01; family JBBDQX01; genus JBBDQX01. Next base: position 1,222 of record JBBDQX010000170.1, on the reverse strand, counting down.
ATGGCCGAGGAAGCCGAGGGCAGCCAGACCATCGTCGGTACGGTCGAGACCGAGGCCTATGCCGTCGGCGCCCGCTACGCGCTGGCGCCGGGTCTCCGGCTCGACGGCGAGGTGATCTTCTTCGACGCCCAGGGCGAGGATCCGACCGTCAACAACGACAACGACGGAACGGTCCTGATGGTCGGCACCACCTTCAGCTTCTGAAGGTCGCCGATTCATCGTCACGGCATCACGCCGGGAAAGGGGCCCTTCGGGGCCCCTTTCTTTTTGCGTCGAATTTCCCCCTTCTGCCGCGCCGCCAATGACGTTAATGATGGCGGTTCAGGCACGGCTTCCGCCGCGCCGGGAGCAACGGACCGTGAGAGCGGATGGACAACGGCTATCGCAGATACATCGCCACGCTCGGCTGCGTGCTGGCCCTCGGCGCGCTGACGGGCTGCGGACTCCCGCGGGGCGAACTGCTGGATCGCACAGACCCGGATAACTATAACAGCGACAGCGGCATCGACGATACCGAGGGCTCGCTACTCGGCGGCGAAGGTGGCCTGGTCATCGGCGGCGAGCGGCGCCGCACGCTGGAGAATGGCGGCGGCGGCGGCGCGGGCCTCAGCGTCAACGCGTATCTCTGGCGCGCCACCCTCGACACCCTGTCGTTCATGCCGCTGAACTCGGCCGACCCGTTCGGCGGCGTGATCATTACCGACTGGTATGCACCGCCCGAGTCGCCCGGCGAGCGGTTCAAGATGAACGTCTACATCCTCGGCCGGCAGCTGCGCGCCGACGGCATCCGCATCACCGTGTTCCGCCAGGTGCGCCGCGCCGGCGCCTGGGTCGACGCCACCGTCGACGAGGCGACGGCCACCGGACTGGAGAACGAGGTGCTGACGCGCGCCCGCCAGCTTCGCATCCAGACCGTCGGCACCTGAGCCGCCGACGCCGCGGCGCCCGGCCGGGTTCCGCGGCCCGGGCCCGCCCGCTATAACAGCGCGGAGCGCGACCCGGCACCGGCTGTCCGCGCCGCACCAGTGGGCCGGTTCAGCCGACGGAACGGGAACCATCCGTCGGCATCGAACCACCAGCCATCCCGGAGCGACATGTCCCGATACAACGTCAAGGAAACCGAAACCCGCTGGCAGGCCGCCTGGGAAGACAGCGGCTGCTTCCGCTGCGACGAGGCCGGCGACCGTCCAAAATACTACGTGCTGGAGATGTTCCCCTACCC
>JBBDQX010000169.1:0-5337 GCA_040905765.1 Acetobacterales bacterium | reverse complement strand
CGCTCTCCTTCGCCGCACCCTGGCTTCTGGTGGCGCTCGCCGGGCTGCCGCTGCTGTGGTGGCTGCTCCGCGTCACCCCGCCGGCGCCACGTCTGCTGCGCTTTCCCGCTATCCGGCTGCTGTTCGGCCTCAAGGAGGACGAGCAGACGCCTGCACGCACGCCGTGGTGGCTGATCCTGCTGCGCTGCACCATCGCTGCACTGGTCATCCTGGGCCTCGCCCATCCCCTGTGGAACGCCGGCGACCGCTTCGTGTCGTCGGGCCCGGTGATACTCGTCATTGACGACGGCTGGGGTGCGGCGCGCGGCTGGAGCGACCGCCAGCGCGCTATCGATAAGGTGCTGGCCCGCGCCGAACGCATGGAGCGCCCCATCATGGTGCTGACCACCGCCGCGCCCGAGGACGGCGGCCCGATCCGGCCAAGCCGCCTGATGGGGGCAGGCGACGCGCGCGCGCTCACCCAGGCCTTGCAGCCGAAGCCGTGGCCGGTATCGCGCGACGAAGCAACAGCCGCGTTCGAAAGCGCTGAATTTTCCGAACCCGCGAATATCTACTGGATCGCCGACGGCATCGAAAACGGCGGCGACGGCAACGCCGCTGCATTTGCCCGCACACTTCAGCGGCGCGGCCCCGTCACCGTGATGCGCGACGCGCCCGGAGCAGGCCCCGTGGCGCTGGTGCCACCCGAAGCGGGCGATCCGCAGTTCGCGCTCAAGCTGCTGCGCGCACGTGCCGGCGGGCTTAACGAATACTGGGTGCGCGGCGTCGATGAGCGCGGCCGCATCCTGCTGCGCGAGAGCGTGACCTTCGGCTCCGGCGCCACCGAGGCCGAGCGCACGATCAACCTGCCGACCGAACTACGCAACCGGCTGACGCGCCTCGAAGCGGAGAACGTGCAGAGCGCCGCCGCCGTCGCCCTGATCGACGAACGCTACCGGCGCCGCCCGGTCGGCATCGTTTCCACAGCCGCGGGCCGCGCCGAGGCGCAGCCGCTGCTGGCCGAGGTCTTCTACCTGGAACGTGCTCTGCTGCCTTACGCGGAAATCCGCAAGGGCACGCCTGAACAATTGCTGTCGCGCCCGCTCGCGGTGCTCGTCGTGCCCGATGGCGCCGGTCTCGGCGAGCAGGCCCGCGATGCCATCGCCCAATGGATGGAAAAGGGCGGCACGGTGCTGCGTTTCGCCGGGCCCCGTCTCGCCCAATCGCCCGATGCGCTGTCACCGGTGCCGCTCCGGCGCGGCGACCGCACGCTGGGCGGCGCCATGTCGTGGGCTCAGCCGGCCAGGCTAGCACCCTTCGAGGAGGGCTCGCCGTTCGCCGGCATCGAGGTGCCCGACGACGTGGTAGTGAACCGCCAGGTGCTGGCGCAGCCGGCGCTCGACCTGCCGAGCCGCACCTGGGCGCGACTCAGCGACGGCACCTCGCTGGTCACCGCCGCCGACCGCGGCCACGGCCGAATCGTGCTGGTTCACACCACCGCCAACACCGACTGGTCGAACATGGCGCTGTCAGGTCTCTACGTACAGATGCTGCGCCGCATCGTGAACCTCAGCCAGGGCATCGCCGGCGCGCGCGCCGAAGCCCTGCCGCCGGTCTCGACGCTCGACGGCTTCGGCCGTCTCGGCGATCCGCCGCCCGCCGCCCAGCCGCTTCGGCAAGACGCCGAAGCCCCGGCTACCCTGGTTCCCGCCGGCGCGGACACCACTCGCCTTCCGGTCATACCGGTGAGCGCCGCCAACCCGCCGGGCCTGTACGGCAACGAATCGGCGCGCGTCGCGCTCAACCTGGCAACCGGCATGGACCGCATCCCCGCCATCAGCAGCCTGCCCGCCGGCATCGAGACGCTGTCGCTCGACGCACCCGGCGAGTTCGACTTCCTGCCGTGGCTGCTGGCGGCCGCCCTGGCGCTACTTATTCTCGACATGTGGATCGGCCTGATCCTGCGCGGCCTGGCGCCCGCTATGTGGCCGCTGCGCGGCGCGGCCGGCGACCTGCCAGCTGCCCGGGCGGCGGGTATCATGCTGGCCGCCGTCGTCGCGGCGGCGGCACTCGGCACGGCCCAGCCTGCCCGCGCGCAGCAAAGCAATGCGCCGCCGCCCGAAGCACGTCTGCCGGTGGACCCGGAGCGCGCCATGCGCGCGACCTTCGAAACGCGCCTCGCCTACGTGCTGACCGGCGATTCGCGCGTCGACGAGATCAGCCGCGCCGGGCTCGAAGGGCTGTCGTTGATGCTGCGCACGCGTACCTCCGTCGAGCCCAAGGAACCCATGGCCGTCGACATCGAGACCGACGAGATCGCGTTCTTCCCTTTCCTTTATTGGCCGGTTACCCAGAACCAGCCAGCACCGAGCGCGGCGGCGCGCGAACGCCTGGCGCGATTCATCGCGTCCGGCGGCATGATCCTGTTCGATACCCGGGACCGCGCCTTCGGCGTCAGCGACGGCGCCGGTACCGACGCCATGTCTGGGCCGGGAGCCGCCAAATTGCGCGAGATTTTGCGTGGCCTTTCCATTCCGCCGCTGATCCAGGCACCGAAGGACCATATCCTCACCAAGGCGTTCTACCTGCTGAATGATTTCCCCGGTCGCTACGCCGGCGGCACGCTGTGGGTCGAAAGCCAGGCCGGCTACGCCAACGACGGGGTGTCATCAATCATCATCGGTGCCAACGACTTCGCCGGCGCATGGGCCACCGATAACGCCGGATCGGCCATGTTCGCCGTGACGCCCGGCGGCTCGCGCCAACGCGAGATGTCCTACCGGTTCGGCGTCAACGTCGTGATGTATGCCCTCACCGGCAACTACAAGTCGGATCAGGTGCACGTGCCCGCCATCCTCGAAAGGCTCGGCCAGTGACCGGTGTCGGCACCTCCATCGTCTTCGCGCCGCTGGTCCCGGTATGGCTACTGATTGCCTTTGGCGCAGCGGCCCTGCTGGTCGTCGCCTTCGCCGCCTGGCGACGGGCGCGCGGCACGGTGCTGCGCAGCGCCGCCATCGCCGTGCTGCTCGGCCTGCTCGCCAACCCGTCGCTCAAGGAAGAACTGCGCGAGCCGCTGACCGACATCGCCGTCATCGTCGTCGACGAAAGCGCCTCGCAGAAGATCGAGCCGCGTCCCGGCCATACGCAGGAAATCGTCGACGAGTTGCAAGCGCGCCTCGCGCGCGAGCAGTCGCTCGAGGCGCGCGTCGTCCGCGCCGGTAAGCCGGAGACGGCCAACGCGGCGAGTGGCCAGCCGCCGCGCGATCGCGGCACCCGGCTGTTCGATGCGCTGACACGCACCATGGGCGATATCGCGCCGCAGCGCTTCGCGGGCGCCATCATGGTCACCGACGGACAGGTGCACGACGTGCCGGCGGATCCGCGCGGCCAGGGCATCAGCGGACCGGTGCACGGCATCCTCACCGGCACCCGCAACCTGCGCGACCGCCGCCTCGTCATCGAGCAGGCAGCGACCTACGGCATCGTCGGCGAAAGCGCCACCATCACGCTCCGCATCGAGGAATCGGGCGGCGGCTCCGGCCAGGCACCGGTGAAGATCGCACGCGACGGCGCCGATACGCGCACGCTCGACCTCACCACCGACTTCAGCCATTCCATCGACGTGGACGTCGAGAACGGCGGTCCCAACGTGTTCGAGATCGAGGTGGCGCCGGCCGAGGGAGAACTCACACTGGCGAACAACCGCGCCGCCGTCGTCGTCAACGGCGTGCGCGACCGCTTGCGGGTTCTGCTGGTCTCGGGCCTGCCGCACGCGGGCGAGCGCGTGTGGCGCAACCTGCTGAAGGCCGACCCGTCGGTGGATCTCGTGCATTTCACCATTCTGCGCCCGCCCGAGAAGCAGGACGGCACGCCGGTCAATGAGCTGTCGCTAATCGCTTTCCCGACGCGCGAACTGTTCGAGGAAAAACTCGAGGACTTCGACCTCATCATCTTCGACCGCTATCACCGCCGCGGCGTGCTGCCGGTCAACTACCTCAACAACATCGTCCGCTATGTCGAGGATGGGGGCGCGATCCTGGAAGCCGGGGGCCCGGCGCTGGCGACGCCGCTCGGCCTTTTCCGCACACCGTTGCGCGAGATTCTGCCGACGCAGCCGACGGGCCAGGTGATCGAGCAACCGTTCCGGGCGCAGATCAGCGACATCGGCCACCGCCATCCAGTGACGGCCGAGCTGCCCGGCGCCGAGAATGCCGACGGCTCGCGCGCCGCCCCGCCCAACTGGGGCCGGTGGTTCCGCCTCGTCGAGGCCGAGAAGCGCCGCGGCCGGGTGGTCATGGAAAGCCCCGAGGGCAAGCCCGTGCTGGCGCTCGACCGCGCCGGCGAGGGCCGCATCGCGCAGTTGCTTACCGACCAAATCTGGCTGTGGGCGCGCGGCTTCGACGGCGGCGGCCCGCAGGCGGAACTGCTGCGCCGCACCGCGCACTGGCTGATGAAGGAGCCCGACCTCGAGGAGGAGGACCTGCGGGCGACGATCCAGGGCACGCGGCTGATGGTGACCCGCCAGAGCCTCGAGAAAGATGAGCGTCCGGTGACCGTCGAGACGCCATCCGGCGAACGCAGCGATCTGGCGCTGACCGATGGGGGCAATGGTAAGGCCACCGGCGCGATGACCGTGGCAGAGCCAGGGCTCTACCGCATCATCGACCAGGAAAAGAACAAGACGGTATTTGCCGCCGCTGGCGCGCTCAACCCGGTCGAGTTCGCCGACGTCACCACCAGCGAGGAACGCCTCGCCCCGGCCGCCAAGGCCACCGGCGGCGGGCTCTTCTGGTACGCCGACGGCATGCCCGACATACGCCGCCCGCAGCCGGACCGCGCGACCTCGGGACGCGGGTGGCTGGGACTGCGCGCCAACGGCGATTACATCGTACGTGGCGTCAACGAAATCCCGCTGCTGCCCGCCCTGCTGGCGCTGTTGCTGGCGCTCGGCGTGATGGTCTGGGCGTGGCGTCGCGAGGGCAACTGAGCCGCTACTGATCAGGGCGCCGGACGCGCGTCGGCGATCAACCGGTCCCACGACGGCGCGGCCCCGAACCTTTCCGCCAGATAGTCCACGAACACCCGGACCTTCGGCAGAAGATTGCGGCTTTCGTGAAACAACGCATGGACGGCGCCACCCGGCATCGGCGTCCAGTCGCGCAGCAGCGGCACCAGCCGGCCCGCCGCGACCTCCTCCGCGCAGAGGAACGTCGGCACTAGAACGATGCCTTCTCCGCCGCAGGCCGCCTGCAGCAGGAGGTCGCCGCTGTTAGCGTTGAGCCGTCCGCTCACGGATACCCGGACGGTCCCCCCGCTGGGCCCCGTGAAATCCCATTCCCGCCCCGTCGCCTGATAACT
>JBBDQX010000168.1:3222-5371 GCA_040905765.1 Acetobacterales bacterium | reverse complement strand
AGGTGGTGCGCAGGCCCGCGGTGTTGTTCAGGTCCTTCACGCCGACCGGCAGGCCGTGCAGCGCGCCCAGCGGCTCGCCGCGCCGCACCTTCTCCTCCGCCGCCTTCGCCTCCTTGCGGCCGCGATCGAAGCAGGTGGCGACGATGGCGTTGACCGCCGGGTTAGTCGCCTCGATGCGGGCGATGCAGGAGTCCAGCAGCTCGACTGGCGAAATCGCGCCGCGCCCGATCATGCGGCGCAGGTCCACCGCGCCGAGGTCGCACAGTTCCGTCATGCCTCTCCGCCCCGTCCTGTTATGGTGACCTGTCCTGGAAGAAAGCTCAGACCGCGATGGCGATGCCCTCGCGGCCGGGATCGGCGCCGCCGGACAGCACGCCGTCTTTCATCAGGATCGCGTGCACCGCGGCGAAGGCGAAGCCCTCGTGGCTGCGCTTTACCGGATAGCCCATCGCCTCCAGTTCGCGCGTCACGAAACGCGGGATGCGATAGCTGACCTGGATGGCGTTGCCGGTCGCCGAGAAGCGCGGCGCCGAGACCGCCTCGGTCATCGTCATGCCGAAGTCGACGACGTTGGAGATCGCCTGCGCGAGGGCGGTGACGATATGCGCCCCGCCCGGCGCGCCGATCGCCATCAGCGGCTTCTCGCCGTCGAACAGGATCGACGGCGCCATCGCCGTGAAGCGGCCCTTGCCCGGGGCGATGGAGCCGGCGTGGCCCGGCCGCGGGTCGAACGCCGCCATCGCGTCGTTGTACATATAGCCGAGCCCGTCGGTGATCGCGCCCGACGCCGAGCCCAGCGTATGGGTCAGCGTCACCATGTTGCCGTCGCCGTCGGCGACGCAGAGGTGGGTCGTGTCGCGCGGCTCCTTCGACAGCGGCACGCGCGCCACGTCGGCCTTCTCGCCGCGGCGGATGCGCTCGGCCAGTTCCGCCGCGTAGTCCTTGCTGGACAGCCGCTCCACCGGCACTTCGACGAAGGCCGGGTCGCCCATGTGGCGGTCCTTGTCGATGGTCGCGTACTTCATCGCCTCGGCGACGACGCGCATGTGCTCGACGCTGTTGTGGCCCATGCCGGCGAGGTCGAACCGCTCCATGACGTTGAGCAGCTCGACCAGCTTCAGCCCGCCGCCCGGCGGCGGGCAGGTGGCGATGCGCAGGCCGCGGTAGCTGCCCCACAGCAGGTCCCGCCCCGTGGTGCGATAGTTCTTCAGGTCGTCGTAGTCGATCAGCCCGCCGTTGGCCTTCATGTCGGCGGCGATCTCGCGGGCGATCTCGCCCTCGTACATCTCCCGTGCGCCGCCGTCGCGGATGCGCTCCAGCGTTCGCGCCATGTCCGGGTTGCGCACCATCTTCCCCGGCGTCAGCAGGTTGCCGTCGGCGTCGAAGTAGACCCGCCGCCCGGTCGCGCTGTGGCGCAGCTTGTCGATCTTGTTGACCTTGCCCGAGGCGCTGTCGTCGCGCAGCCAGAACTGGTAGGCGCTCGGCCGCACGACGAAGCCCTCCTTCGCCTGCTCGACCGCCGGCTGCACCACCTCGCGCCACGGCAGCCGGCCGAACCGTTCGTGCGCCTCGGCATAGGCCTTCAGGCTGCCCGGCACCGCGACGGCGGCGTGGCCCAGCGCGTTGACCCGCCCCTTCAGCGCGAAGCCGAAGCCGTCCGGCGATTCGCCTTCCAGCAGGTCGGCCCACATGTCCGGCGTCGCCGCGGCCGGTGCCCGGCCGTAGAACTCGATCAGCCCGTGCGCCTTCCTCTCCGGCATGTAGTAGTGCATGCAGCCGAAGCCGGTGATGCCGCACATCATCGGGTCGACCACGCCCTGCACCAGCGCCGTCGTCACCGCCGCGTCGACCGCGTTGCCGCCCGCCCTCAGCACCAGCGCGCCGGCCTCCACCGCATCCGGCTGCGGCGCCACCACCATTCCGGTCATCCGATCCACTGCCTTCCCTGCCGGTCCCGGCGGGAGCGTATGGCCTACGGCCTCTCCAGCGCAAACCGCGCCCGGGTGCCGGTGGCGGCGGCGACCCGGAGAAACGTCTTCATCGACGGCAGCACGCGCCCGCTCTCCAGCCGCGCGATATAGGACTGCGAGGTGTTCATCCGCTCCGCGAGCTCCGCCTGCGTCATCCCGCTGGCCGACCGCGCCTCGAT
>JBBDQX010000168.1:0-3212 GCA_040905765.1 Acetobacterales bacterium | reverse complement strand
ATCACGGCGCGGGCGACGGCATATTCCGGCGCAAGCTCGTCATAGGCGCGCCGAACGCCGGGATCGGAGAGCAGCTCGGACTTCAGCTGCTTGAGTGGCTTGACCACCTCACAACTCCTTCATGCGTCTCAGGGCCAGATCGATCTCTCGCAACGGGGTCTTCTGGCTCTTCTTCACAAACGCCCGGACCACCAAGAGGCGGCGGCCGGAGGCGGCGAAATAGATCACCCTGGCAATACCGTCCCGGCCCTTCAGCCTCATTTCCCAGAGCTTGTCCCGCAGCGCCCTGACATGCGGCGCGCCGACCCTTTCCGGGCCGAGCGCTTCCAGCATCTCCGCCACGTGCAGGAAGCGGGCCTGCAAATCCTTCGGAAGGCTCCTGATCTCTCGCTCCGCGGCCGCCGTCAGCTCAACCTTCCATGCCGACATTGTATATACCTTTTTAGGTATATTTCAAGCGCCGGCGGTCCCGCCGCGCCGCATCCGGCTTCAGCACCGGGCCGGCATCGCGGGAAGCCTACGCCTGCAGCCGCATGATCGTCAGCGCCATCGCCTGCGCCCGCGGCACCAGCGTATCCAGCTCCAGGTACTCGTCCGGGCTGTGGCCCTTGCCGCCGACCGGGCCGGTGGCGCAGACCGTCGGCGCGCCGACCGCGGCGGTGAAGCCGGAGTCGGCCGAGCCGCCGGTGCGCTCGCCGCCGACCTTCCAGCCCAGTTCGCCGGCGACACCGCGGTATTTCTCGAACAGCCCCTTCGCCGCATCGTCCTGCGACAGCGGCAGGAAGCGCCGCTCGCGCGTCTTGCGCGTCGTCGTGCCCTTCAGCCCGGTTTCGGCGAGCACGGCGTCGACCTTCGGCAGCGCCGCGTCCATCACCGCCATGTCGCGGCAGCGCAGGTCGACCTCGGCGCGCGCCCAGGGCGCCACCGTGTTGACCGAGTTGCCGCCCCGGATCAGCCCGACGTTCACGGTAAGTCCGGCATCGTAGTCGGTCAGCGCGTGCAGCTTCTGGATCTTGCGCGCCAGCTCCTCGATGGCGCTGGCGCCGTCCTGGTGGCGGCTGCCGGAATGGGCGGGGATGCCGGTCACCTCGAACTCGAAGAAGCAGGCGCCGCTGCGCGCCACCACCAGGTTGCCGCTGGCGCGGCCGGGCTCGGAGTTGAACACCGCCATGGCGTTGCGCGCCTGGCCCTCGATCACCGGCCGCGACGACGGCGAGGCGATCTCCTCGTCCGAGGTATACAGGCCGACCAGCGGGGCGGGTGCGCCGCCGCAGGCCTTGAACGCCTCTAGCACGAAGGTGTTCAGCACGAGGCCGCCCTTCATGTCGGCGACGCCGGGCCCGTAGGCGAGGTCGCCGTCGACGCGGAACGGCCGCTCCGCCACGGTGCCGTCCGGGAACACCGTGTCGCGGTGGCCCATCAGCAGGATGTGCCGGTTGGCGCCCGGCGTCTCCGCCGCCACCGTGCCGGTGAAGCAGTCGCCGTAGGTGTCGTCGGGCATCACCTCGACCGGGATGTCGTGGTCCTTGAGGTGCGCCTGGATCACCTTGCCGACCTCGTCGACGCCCGCCTTGTTGTAGCTGCCGGAGTCGATGTTCACGATCGCCTCCAGCAGCGACACCATCGCGTCCTTCCTGCCGGCGAGCCAGTCGAGCACCGCCTTCTCCCGTTCGTTCACCGCCATCCGGCCGTCTCCTTCCGTTTCTCCGTCAGTCCCGCCGCAGGCTCGCGACGACCTTGTCCTCCTTCTCGCCGATGGCGATGGCCTCCTTCAGCACCTCCAGCGCATGGCTGGCCGGGATCACTACCACCGCGCTCTCGTCGCCCAGCACGATGTCTCCGGCGCGCACCTGCACGCCGCGGATCGCCACCGGCTCGCCGATGCCGACGGTCTCGAAGTCCCAGCGGCTCTTGACCGCCGTCGTCGCCGCCGAGAACACCGGCATGCCGCACTCGCGCATGCTGGTGGCGTCGCGGATGGCGCCGTCCACCACCACGCCCGCGACGCCGCGCGACGCCGCCATGAAGGCGTTCATCTCGCCGAGCGACGAACTCTCGTAGTTGCCGCAGCAGTCGATCATCACCACGTCGCCCGGCTGCGCCAGTTCGCCGACCACCTCCTGGTGGCGGGTCAGCGGGTCGTCCTTATTCGCGGTGGCGTATTTCGGCAGCTGCCGCATGGTGAAAGCGCGGCCGACCAGCTTCGTGCCCGGCTGCGCGATCATGGTCAGGCCGAGGATCACCGTCCGGCGCATGCCCATCGCCTCCATCGCGTCGCTGGCGTTGCCGGTGGCGATGCGGCGGAACGGCTCGAGGTCGATCCTGTCCATGCGCGTCACCCCTTCTTCCGCAGGTCGGCGACGATCTTTTCCTCGGCCTCGCAGATCTCGGTCGCCTTGGCGAGGATCTCGGCGGCGTGCTCCTTCGGCACCACGATGACGCCGCTCTCGTCGCCGAACACGATGTCGTCGGGGCGCACCTGCACGCCGCGGATGCCGACCGGCTCGCCGATCGCCGCCGTCTCCAGGTCCCAGCGGCTCTTCACCGGGGTGAAGGCGGCGCAGAACATCGGGAAGCCGGTCTCGCGGATCAGCTGCGCGTCGCGCGTCGCGCCGTCGATCACCGCGCCGGCGACGCCGCGCAGCACGCACTTGACGCTGTGGATCTCGCCCCACGAGGCGGAGGCGACGTCGCCGCCGCAGTCGATCACCACCACCTGGCCCTTCTTCGCGATGCTGGTCGAGACCTCGGCATGGCGCACCAGGCCCTCGTCCGCCTTGGCGGTGACGTGCTTCGGCAGCTGGCGCACCGTCAGCGCCCGGCCGACCATCACGGCGTTGGGCTTCGCCACCATCGTCAGCCCGAGGATGACGCTGCGGCGAAAGCCCATCATCTCCATCGCGTCGCTGATGTTGCCGCTGGCGAGTTTCCTGAACGGTTCGAGATCTGTTACGTCGGCCATCGCCGCCCCTCCCAAGGATGTTGCGGCATCAGCCTAGAGCATCCGCCAACCCGTTGGAATCGCCGCTCAGCCGAACACCAGCGGCACCAGCAGGACTCCCAGCATTACGATCACCAGCACCCCGGCGAGGCTCAGCAGCGCGCCGGCGCGCACCATCTGCATGGTCGCGATCAGGCCGCTGCCGTAGACCATGGAGTTGGGCGGCGTCGCCACCGGCAGCATGAAGGCGCAGGAGGCAGCGATCGCCGCC
>JBBDQX010000167.1:1199-5387 GCA_040905765.1 Acetobacterales bacterium | reverse complement strand
GACCTCCGCCGGCGATCAGCACCCGGCTCACGGCGCGCGCACCCTGCGTACGCACAGGCGGTAGGGAAACCGGCGCTCTATCCGCGCCGTGTCCTCCGGCACTCCCGCCTCCCGCAGCGAGCGGCGCCAGTCCGCCGCGCTGAAGGCGCGGGCGATCGACAGCGGGCCGTCATGGCGGACGAAGCGGTGCCAGCCCGCCAGCCGCGACAGCAGCCAGAACCCGCCGTACGGGACCGGGTGCCGGCGGAGGTCGTTGACGAACCAGCCGAGCGCGGCGTTCCTCTCCATCCAGCGCAGGAAGGCGGCCACGCCGTCGTCGTCCAGGTGGTGCGCGAACAGCGAGCTGATGACCACGTCGAACTCCCCCGGCCGGTCGTGCGCCAGCACGTCCTCTGCCCGCCAGCTTATCCCGGGGTGCCCGGCCGCCGCCTCGCGCGCCGCCCGTACCGCCCGGGGGTCGAGGTCGCAGCCGGTCAGCGCCACGCTCAGCTTCCGCCGGCGTGCCCAGCCGTCGATCCGGCGCAGCATGTCGCCGCGCCCGCAGGCGACGTCCAGCACCGACAGCGGCCTTCCGGGCGCCGCACGCGCCATGTCGGACAGGAACGCCAGCGTCGGCCGGTAGGCGAAGGTCAGCACGTTGACCCGCTCCAGGTCCCGCAGGCAGGTGCTGTAGTCCTCGAACGTCGCCGGCTCGACGTCCATCCGCTCGCGACCGGTGGCGCGCCGGGACAGCATCGGCTCCGCGCCTATGCCGCCTCGAACAGCGCGCTCTCGGCCGAGAGGCCGGGGCCGAAGGCCAGCGCGCAGCCACGCTCGCCGCGCCGCGCCGTGCCCATGACGCGTTCCAGAACGAACAGCACCGTGGCCGAGGACATGTTGCCGTAGTCCGCCAGCACTGCCCGCGAATGCGCCAGCGCCTCCGGCGCAAGGTCCAGCGCGCCGCGGGCGCCGTCGAGGATGCTCCGGCCGCCGGGGTGCACGGCCCAGTGCGTGATCGCGCCGGGCGGCGCGTTTCCGAGGATGTCGCGGACCTGCAGCCGCAGCATGCCGGTGACGGCGGCCGGCAGCCGCGGCGACAGGAACATGGCGAAGCCGCTGTCCTCGATCCGCCAGGTCACGAGTTCCTGTTGCGCCGGAGCGATCAGCGTGTGGAACCGCTGCAGTGCCAGCCCGGCCGGCCGCCCCGATACCATCGCCGCGGCGCAGCCGTCCCCCCACAGCGCGAACGACAGCAGTTCGTCAAGTTCGTCGGTGTCCTGGAGATGGAGGGTGCACAGCTCCAGGCACACCACGAGCACGCGCGCATCCGGCTCCGAACGCACGATATGCCGCGCCAGCCTGAGCGCCGCCAGGCCGGCATGGCAGCCCATGAAGCCGAGCATCGTGCGCTCGACCGATCGCGGCAGCCCGCAGCGCTCGACGATCTCGAGGTCCAGTCCCGGGGCGTAATGCCCGGTGCAGGAGGCCACCAGCAGGTGCGTTACCGTTGCCGGCTCAAGCTGGTCACCGAACTTGTCGAGGGCGCGGACGACCAGGTTCCCCGCCTCCCTCTCGTACCGCTGCATCCGCTGCGCCGTCGAAGGGAAGCGGCTCGGCGTGTAGAAGCCCTCGGCATCTGCGGCCGAGGTCTCGGGCGACTCCGCCGGCCGCAGCACCGACCACCGGTGCTCGATCTGCGCCCGCTCGGTCATCCGGCGCAGCAGCGTCTGCCGCCGCGCATCGGCGAGGCGTGCGCCGGCGTAGGCGACGAACGTCCGGTGGACGTCGTGCGGCGGGACAGCGGTTTCGATGCGGTTGAGAAACGCCCCGCTCATCGTCGGGAGCTTCCGCAGTGCGGGCGCGCGTGCAGCCTGGGCATGGTTCGACAACGCCCCGTCATGCCGGGTGTTCCCCCGTGACCCCGCCTCCGGCAGCGTACGGAGCGCCCCGGGGCAGGGCAAGCGCGCCGCCTCCGCGGGACCGCCGTGCGGTCGCCACCCTTGAAAAGCCGGGCGCGGGTCCAGATAATACAGAAGAATTAGACTATTCTTCAGTAATTACATCTTGGGCACGAAGAATGAGCAAGGTCCACATCCTTCACGAGAACGCCGAGTGGGTAGTACCGCTCGAAGCGGCGCTGCAGGACCTCGGCACGCCCTACGAGATCTGGTTCCTCGACGCGCAGGCCGAAGCCGCTGCCGGACGCCACGGGATGCGGGAGCTCGCGCACTTCCTGACACAGGAGCTGGACCGGGCGCGCCAGCGTGAGGCCGCCTGACGCGGCCGGGCGCCGCGCCGGCGCCGGTTCCCCGGCCATATCGGCGCCCCGGCGATGCGGTCTACTGCCGGCGCGGCTGCGAATATCGTCGAGGACACTCAACAGCGGCCGGTAACCAGGATTGACGACCACAGCCACAGCCTGCCTCGCGGACGCAACGCTCTCCTACCCCTCCGGCGAAGGCAGTGTCGACGTCCTCCGCGGTATCGACCTGGATATCGCGGCGGGTGAGATCGTCGCCGTGACCGGTCCGTCCGGTTCGGGGAAGTCGTCGCTGATCGCGGTGATCGCCGGCCTCGAACGACCGACCGGCGGCCGGGTCGAGGTGCTCGGCACCGACATGACGACGGCGGACGAGCGGACGCGCACGAAGCTGCGCAGGCAGCAGATCGGCGTGGTGTTCCAGGCCTATCACCTGGTGCCGACCATGACGGCGCTGCAGAACACCGCCCTGCCCCTGATCCTGGCGGGACGCGCGGATGCCGACGCGGCCGCGGCGCGGATGCTCGAAGGCGTCGGCCTGGGACACCGGCTGACGCATCGCCCCTCGGCGCTGTCGGGCGGCGAGCAGCAGCGCGTCGCCATCGCCCGCGCCTTCATCGCCGGGCCCCGGCTGCTGCTCGCGGACGAGCCGACCGGCAACCTCGACCAGCGTACCGGCTCGGCGGTGATCGACACGATGTTCGGACTGGCGCGCGATTTCGGCGCCGCGATGCTGCTGGTGACGCACGACCCGGCCCTCGCCGGGCGCTGCGACCGCATCCTGGCGCTGGAAAACGGCCGGGTGGCCGACTGACATGGCCGCCCCGGCGCCCGACGAGGCTTCCCTGCGGGGACTGGGCGTCCTTCTCCGGGCGGAGCTGGCGGCGGGTATCTTCGGGCTGAAGCTGTTCGTCGCCTCGGTCGCGGTGGCGGCGTCGATGCTGGGCGTCGTCTGGCTGCTCGCCGACGGACTGGTCGGCGCGCTGCAGCACAACGCACGCGGCATCCTCGGCGGCGACATCGCGGCGACCGTGGTCAACCGGCCGCTCGACCGTTCCCGTCTGGAACGGATGGGCGACATCGGTGCCATCTCCCGGGTCGTCGAGCTGCGCGCTTCCGCGGTGGCCGGGGATCGCCGGGCGCCGGTCGAGCTGAAGGCGGTCGATGCCGCCTACCCGCTGTACGGTTCCGTCCGGATCGCCAGCGGGGACGAGTTGCAGGCGGCCCTCTCCGGGCGCGACGGCCTGCCCGGCGCCGTGGTGGAGCCGGCGCTGCTGGAGCGGCTCGGCATCGCGCCCGGCGACCCCATCGTGCTGGGCGGTCAGCCGTTCGAGGTCCGCGGCGGGCTGTTGCTGGAGCCCGACCGCCTCTCGGCCGGCAGCTTCCTCATCGGGCCCCGGGTGCTGGTTTCGCTGTCGGCGCTCGACGCCACCGGCCTGACCGGCCCGGCGTCGCTGGCGGAGTACCGCTACCGCCTGCGCCTTCCTCCGAACGCCGATCCCGATGCCGCGATGGTGCGGCTGCGGGCCATTGCCCCCGACCACGGATGGGAGTTGGAGCGCTCAGGGGACGCGGGGGAACGGGTCCAGCGCATCGCGGAGCGCACCACGACCTTCCTCGGCGTCGCCGGCCTCGCCGCCCTCGCCGCCGCCCAGTCGGCCGCCTGGGCGGCGACCACCGTGTGGGTGGCGCGGCGACGCCGGACCATCGCGCTCTACCGTCTGGCCGGCGCGACGCCGCCGCTTGTGGTGGCGCTGCATGCGGTCATCATCGCGGCCGCCGGAGCCGCCGGGATAGCCCTCGGACTGGGCCTGGCCGTGGCCGCCGGGCTGCAGTTGATGGCTTTGGTCGCGGCGGAACTCCAGCTCGAGTGGAACGCGGCGGATGCGGCACTCCCGCTCGTCGAGGTCGCCGCGATTGAACTTCCAGCGCTTCGACGGGTTGTCCAG
>JBBDQX010000167.1:0-1189 GCA_040905765.1 Acetobacterales bacterium | reverse complement strand
GGCGCTCTCGGCCGTCGCGCGCACACCGCCGGCCGCCGCGATGCAGGGCGGCGACGCAGGCTGGGCCCCCGCACCCCGCCACCAGGCCATGGGCCTCGGCGCAATCGCCCTCGCGATGGCCGTCGCCGTCGCCACCCTGCCGATCCCGTGGCTCGCCGCCACCGCCACCGCGGGCCTTGCCGTGGCCGCGGCCGCGCTTGGCGGCGCCGGATGGATGCTGGCGCGGCTCGCCGCGAGGCAGCGTCCGCGCGGATTCCTTTCTCTGGTCGTTCAGCAGGGTCTCGCCTCGCCGGGCGCCGCCGCGACAAGGGCGCTCGCGCTCGGCATCGGCATCGCCGGCGTCACCGCCATCGTCGGCGCCCAGGCCTCGCTGGAAGCTTCGCTGCGGGGAGAGGTTCCGGCGCGGGCGCCCGATCTGGTCCTGCTCGACGTGCAGCCGGACCAGGTGGAACCGATCCGCGAGCGGGTCGCGGCCGACCCGGCGCTCGGCGGGCTGCAGGCGAGCCCGTTCATGCGCGCGACCATCGTCGCGGTGAACGGTACCCCGGCGCGGGAAGCGCTGGTCCGCACGGACAAGTCATGGGTGATCGAGGGGGACCGGAGCTTCTCCTGGTCGGCCGCGCCGACGGGCGCCGAACTGCTCGCCGGCCGGTGGTGGCAGCCCGATTACACCGGACCGCCCCTGATTTCCGCGGAGGAGGACGTCGCCGAAGCGTTCGACCTGAAGCCCGGCGACCGGCTCACCTACGGCGTTCTCGGCCGACGGTTCACCTCCGAAGTCGCCAGCATCCGCAAGGAGTACCACCGCACCTTCCGCCCCGAATTCCTGCTCGTCGCCTCGCCGCAGCCGTTCAGCGGCGCGCCCCATTCATGGATCGTGACTATGCAGGGCAGCGGCGGCACGGCGATCGACCGGTTGATCGACGATCTCTCCCGCACGGCGCCGAACGTCACCGGCATCGACGTCCGGCCGATCCTCGCGCAGGTGACGCAGGTGATCGACGGCGCGGTCCTGGGGTCGCTCGGCGTCGCGGCGACGCTGCTGCTCGCCGGCGCGCTCTCCCTGGCGGCGCTGACCGCGGGCGACGTCGATGCGCGACGCCGCGAAGCGCTCGCCCTCGCCCTCGTCGGCGCCTCGCGCGGCGAGATAGCGCTGGCGCGGCTGCTCGAGGCCGCCGCCCTCGGCCTG
>JBBDQX010000166.1:0-5388 GCA_040905765.1 Acetobacterales bacterium | reverse complement strand
GGGGCGCGCGGCGATGATCGTGATCGACGACATGGGCGCGATGCTCGCGCCGCGGGACGAGCCCGAGGTCCGCACCCTGCAGCAGCGCATGGCCGACCGGGCCGGCAACGGCGAAGCGACGGTAATGATGGCCGGCGCCCCGAAGCTGGATCGCGCCACAGCGGCCTTCGTCAACGGCACCACCGCCAACTGGTGCGAGTTGGACGAAGGCTATCGCGTCGTCGGTTGCCATGCGGGGCTGTATACGGTGCCGGCCTCGATCGCCGAAGCAGAGGCGGCCGGGCTCAGCACGCGCGAGATGCTGCGTGCCGTCATTCTGGGCTACGAGGTGGTGACGCGCTTCGCCCGGACATGGCGCTTTCCGGCCAACCCCCGGACGGTGCATCCGCATTCGACCTTCGCCGCCGTCGGAGCGGCGGCCAGCATAGCCGCGGCGCGCGGCCTCGACGCCAACGGGGTGCAGGCGGCGCTGACCGCGGCCTCGACGCTGATCAACATCGGGCCGCACGACCATGCCGTGAAGGGCGCCCTGATCGAAAACGCCTGGGCCGGCATCGGCGCGCAGAGCGGGTTCGCGGCGGTGACCTGCGCCGAATGCGGCATCGGCGGCGTGCCGGATTCCGCCTGGTCGGTGTTTGCCAAGGTGCTGCACGGCGAGACAGGGGCCGCGGCGCTGACCGAGGGTCTCGGGTATCAATGGGCGGTGATGGAGGGCTACCACAAGATCTACTCCTGCTGTCAGCACGTGCATTCCGCGGTCGAGGCGACGCTGTCGCTGATCGATCGGCTGCCCGCCGGCAAGGGTGCCGAGGCCATCGATGGCATCGTCATCGAGACGCACCCGCTGGCGATGGGCCTGACCAACACCGAGCCCGGCACCACGCTGGCCGCCCGGTTCTCGATGCCGCAGGCGCTCGCCGCCGCTTGCGTCTTCGGCCATGCCGGCGCATCGGCCTTCGCCGCGGACACGCTGGACCATCCCGGAATCGCCCGGCTGCGCCGTCGCGTCGAGATGCGTGCCTTCGAGGGCGACATGACGCCGCCGAACGACCGGCCGGCCCGGGTGACGCTGAAGCTCGCCGGCGGCGGCGTTCTTACCGCCGAGTGCCGCAGCGCGCAGGGCGGACCAGACCGCCCTTGGCCCACCGACGTGATCTTCGACAAGGCCGCCGGCAATGTCGGCGACGTGTTCCCCGGCTTCGTCGCGCAGGCGCGCCGCCTCGCAGCCCTAGACCGGGCGCTGCTGTCCGGGAAGTGGCGGGAGGCGGTCGCGAATTTTGTCGCGAATGCGGCGCCGGCGAAGCGATCCCCCACAGTGACGGCATGACCCGTTCGGATTCAGAAGAGAGACCGACAGAATGAGCAGGGAGCTGGTAGAATGAGCAGGAAGCTGGTGATCGGGGCGGCGCAGATGGGTCCCATCGCCCGTGCGGACAGCCGCTCTGCCGTGGTGGACCGGCAGCTCGCGTTGCTGGAGAAGGCCCATGCACGCGGCTGCGGCCTGGTGGTCTACCCTGAGCTGTGCCTCACTACCTTCTTCCCGCGGTTCGACCTGCACGACCGTGCCGACATGGACGTTTTCTTCGAGATGGAGATGCCCGGTCCGGACACGAAACGGCTGTTCGACGCGGCAAAGAAGATGAAGATCGCCTTCTATTACGGCTATGCCGAGAAGATCGTGGAGGATGGCGAGACGCACTACTACAACACCGCCATCCTCGTCGGTCCGGACGGGGAGCAGATCGGCAAGTACCGCAAGGTGCACCTGCCCGGCCACGCCGAGACGGACCCGAAGAAGAAGGTCCACAACTTCGAGAAGCGCTACTTCGAGGTCGGCAATCTCGGGTTCCCGGTGTGGCGCGCGCTCGGCGGGGTGGTCGGGATGGCGGTCTGCAACGATCGGCGCTGGCCCGAGACATATCGGGTGATGGGCCTGAAGGGCGTCGAACTGGTGCTGATCGGCTACAACACCGGCGCCGGCAATTACTGGGGCAACGAGGCGCCCTACCTGCGCACGTTCCACAATTCCCTTTCGCTGCAGTCCGGCGCCTACCAGAACGGCACCTGGGTGGTGGGCGTGGCCAAGGCCGGGCTGGAGGAGGGAGTGGCGATGATCGGCGGCAGCATGATCGTCGCGCCGAGCGGCGAGATCGTTGCCCAGGCGCATACCCTCGGCGACGAGCTGGTGGTCTCCGAATGCGACCTCGACGAATGCGTCTTCGCGAAGAGCACCACCTTCGACTTCGCCCGCCACCGCCGGCCGGAGCACTACGGCATCATCGCCTCGCAGGCCGGCCCCACGCCGCCGCCTGAGCCTTGAGGGCAATCCGTGCCCTACGCCCTCTCCGACGGGGTGAAGCTTTACTACGAGGAAACCGGCACCGGCATGCCGGTCGTCTTCGTGCATGAGTTCGGCGGCGACTGCCGTAGCTGGGAGCCGCAGGTCCGCTTCTTCGGCAGGCGCTACCGCTGCGTCACCTTCAATGCCCGCGGCTTCCCGCCATCCGATGTGCCGAAGGAAGTCTCCGCCTATTCCCAGGAGATTGCGGTCGCCGACATAGCGCATGTCCTGGACCACCTCGGTATCGATCGGGCCCATGTCGTTGGCCTGTCGATGGGCGGATTCGGCGCGCTTCACTTCGGCCTCAGCCGGCCCGAGCGTTGCCTGTCGATCACCGTCGGCGGCGCCGGTTATGGCGCCGAGCAGGGGAGGCGGGCGCAATTCGAAGCCGACACCGAGGCATTCGCCCGGCGCTTCGACGACCACGACACCGGAGAGGCCATCCGTCCCTATGCGATCAACCCGTTCCGGGTGCAGTTCCAGAACAAGGACCCGCGCGGCTGGCTGGAGTTCGCGGAACAGTTCGCCGAGCATTCGACGCTTGGTTCCGCCAACACGCTGCGCGGCGTGCTGATGACCCGGCCCAGCATCTACGATCTCGAGTCGCACCTGCGCCGGCTCGACGTGCCGACGCTCATCGTGACAGGCGACGAGGATGAGCCCTGCCTCGAGCCCAACCTCTTTATGAAGCGGGTCATGCCCGCCGCGCAGCTCTGGGTGATGCCGGGCTGCGGGCACACTATCAACCTGGAGGACCCCGACCGCTTCAACCGGGGCCTGCTGGAATTCCTCTCTCTGGTCGATAGCGGCCGCTTCCCGCGTCGTGATCCGCGTTCCCTCGGCGCATCTACCTTGCCGGAGGCCGTGGGAGAGGAGAGTTGAACGGCGGGCGCGCCCAAGTCCCCGCATAGCGGTGTTGGCTGGCATTCGGATTGCTGCGGCGGGACAGGCTTTCCCCCGGCGTTTACGATTATTTTCGGCTGAGCTTGCCGAGTTCTGCCTCGTGGTGGCGAAATTCATTTAACGCGGACCGCCCAGACCTTATTCTCTGTCGAGGGGGCCCGGGGTAACGCTTTCATCATATTGGCATGCGCATCTGGCGCGGCCTCCCGTGCATGTCGTCCACGTGGAGCCGGAACTGCCAGCTGATGAAATACGGCTTCGCCAGGAATTTACGGCTGCGCCCGCTCATGCTGGCGCTGTTCGTTACCCTCACCGTGCCGGTCTTCTTCATGATCGTCTGGGTCACCTACCTGTCCAACGACGCGATCGCGCGTTCGAACGCGGCCGGTCTCGTGGAGCGATTCCGCTCGGAGGCGATACAGAACATCCAGAGCACCTTCGATCCGATCAAGTCTCTGGTGGCGAGCGCGGCACAGGTCGGTAACGCCGAGCATGACTTCTTCTCGGACAACCGCTCGCTCGGGTACCTGTTCACCATCCTGCTGCACAGCGAGCGGATCGTCGCGATGTACATCGGGGCGGAGGACGGCTCGTTCCGGCAGGCGCGCCGCATAGAGCCGGCCGGCGGGGTCGACGGCAACCTCGCGCCGCCGGACACGCAATACGCCTACCGATGGATCGAGGCCGGAGGCGATCCCACGCCGGACAACTACGTCTTCCTGGACGGCGATCGGCAGGAACTGGGCCGGTCGTCGCAGCCGACGGCCTATGACCCGCGCACCCGGAGCTGGTACCAGATGACCGCCGAAGCGGGCTCGCCGATCATCACCGACCCGTCCGTCTTCGCCGCATTCGACCTCATCGGCTTCACGGTTGCCGCCCCCTATTACGGCGACGGGCAACTGCTGGGCATTGCCGCCGCCGACATCACCCTCGACGGACTGTCCGACTATCTCGCCGAGAACAGGATCAGCCCCGGCACCCTGAGCTTCATCCTCGACGACCAGGGCAGGGTGATCGCGAATTCGGAGCGCCTGAGGACCTACTCCAGCGAGAACGGGCGGGTCGAGCTCCGGCATGTCGCATCCCTCGACGATCCGCTTCCGGCGGTGGCCTTCGGCTCTCGCCCGCGCCAGGGCGACGGTCTGTACTCGTTCTCCCATGGCGGCAGCGAGTACCTCGGGAGTTTGTCGACACTGCCGCCGGAGTTCGGCAAGCGATGGCAGCTCTTCGTCGTCACGCCGCTGCATGAGTTCACCTCCGCATTCGAGGAGAACAATTTCCGGCTGCTGATGTTCGGCCTTGTGGCGATCGTACTGCAGGTGGCGATCATCTATTTCCTTGCCTCGGTGTTGTCCTCGCCGCTGGAGCGGCTGGCGACCAAGGTCGACCGGATACAGGACCTGACGGCGGAAAGGCTGCCGCCGCTGCGCTCGCCGATCCGCGAAGTCGCCGTGCTGTCGCGGGCTATCGAGACGCTCGACACCACCGTGAAGTCGTTCGCCGCCTTTGTGCCGTGGGGACTGGTTCGGCAACTCCTGGAATCCGACCAGAAGCTTGAACTCGGGGGCCATAGCCGATTCCTCACGGTATTCTTTTCCGACCTCGAATCGTTTTCCACCCTGTCGGAGGAGATGCCGTCGCAAGAACTGCTGCTGCGGGTCTCGGGCTATCTCCAGCTCGTCACCCGCGCGGTCAACGACGAAACGGGTACCATCGACAAGTTCATGGGCGACGGCGTAATGGCGTTCTGGGGCGCGCCGACCCTGCTGGAGAACCATGCTTGGCATGCCTGCGTCGCGGCGCTGCGCATCCAGCATGGCATGAAGGGACTGAACGCTACCTGGCAGGCCAAGGGCCAGAAGCCGCTGAACGTCCGGGTGGGCATCCACAGCGATGCCGTGCTGGTCGGCAATATCGGCTCGCAGGAGCGGATGAGCTACACCGTGATGGGTGATGGCGTGAACATCGCGGCGCGCCTCGAGGGCATAAACAAGGAATACGGCACCCGGATATGCATCAGCCACAGCGTCTTCAAGGAGGCCGGGGAGCGTCTGTGCGTGCGCCCGATCGAGGACGTCGCCGTGAAGGGCCGCCGCGCCCTGATTCCGATCTACGAGCT
The DNA here is from genome assembly GCA_040905765.1 of Acetobacterales bacterium. Classification (GTDB taxonomy): domain Bacteria; phylum Pseudomonadota; class Alphaproteobacteria; order JBBDQX01; family JBBDQX01; genus JBBDQX01. Next base: position 22 of record JBBDQX010000166.1, on the reverse strand, counting down.
GGTCGGCGCGTTCGGCGTCGAC
>JBBDQX010000165.1:0-5408 GCA_040905765.1 Acetobacterales bacterium | reverse complement strand
CGGACGCCTGATGCCGGGCGGCGCCTACCGGTGGCGCCGGCGCCTGCGCCGCCGGCCGCGCGGCGGGCCGCCGAGCCAGCCGCGCCGCCGGAACCAGAACAGCAGCCCGCCGGCGACCGCCGCCATCAGCGCCAGCGCGAACGGATAGCCGTAGGCCCAGCGCAGCTCCGGCATGTTCCACGGCGAAACTTCCGGGTCGAAGTTCATGCCGTACAGGCTGGCGACGAAGCTCAGCGGAATGAAGATCGTGGCGATGACCGTCAGCACCCGCATGATCTCGTTGGTGCGCACCGTCAGGCTCGACAGGTAGATGTCGCTCAGCCCGGTGGCGATCTCGCGGTAGGTCTCGACCATGTCCATCAGCTGGATGCAGTGGTCGTAGCAGTCGCGCAGGTGCAGCCGTGTCTGGTCGCCGACCATCGGCAGCGCCTCGCGCGTCAGGCTGTTGACCATCTCGCGCTGCGGCCAGATCGCGCGCCGCACCGTCAGCAGTTCGCGCTTCAGCGCCTGCACCCGGTGCACGATGTCCGGCGTCGGCTCCGACAGCACCTCGCGCTCCAGATCGGCGACCTCCTCGCCGTACTCCTCCAGCACCGGAAAGAAGCTGTCGATGGCGGCGTCGATCAGCGCATAGGCCAGGTAGTCGGCGCCGCGGGTGCGGATGTTGCGGCTCGCGCTGCGCAGCCGTTGGCGCACCGGATCGAAGCTGTCGCCGCCGCGCTCCTGCAGCGTCAGCAGGTAGTTGTCGCCGAGGAACATCGCCACCTTCTCCGTCCCCGGCCGCGAACCGGGGTGGATCATCCGCGCGACGACGAACAGGTGGTCGTCGTAGTCCTCGGCCTTCGGACGCTGGCTGGCGTCGATCACGTCCTCCAGCGCCAGCCCGTGCAGGCCGAACCGCTCGCCGATGCGGCGCAGCAGGTCGAGGTCGCCGAGCCCGTCGACGTTGACCCAGGTCACCTCCCAGCGGCCGAGGAAGTTGTCGAGCTCGCCGAGGTAGCGGATCTCCCGCTCGGTGAAGCCGTCCGGTCCCGCGCCGCTGTAGGCGATCACCGTGATGCGCGGCGCGCCGGCGCCCTCCTGCGACACCAGCGTCCCCGGCGCCGCGCCGACCGGCGGCCGCGCCGACGCCTCGCCCTGCGGCGCGCTCTCGCCCGGCGGCGGCGGTTCGTCCTCGCCGCATTCGGGTATCAGCGCCCGGTACGCCGCCTCCTGCGCCGCCGCCCCGTCGTCGTCCCGCCGCCGTCCGCCCTCGTTCATGCCGCCGCCTTCATGCCGCAGACTGTCGCGCCGCGCACGTCCGGCGGCAAGCCCCCGACTACGCCAGGCTGCGACTACGCCGGGTTCTCCTCCTCGTCGCGGCGCCACTGCACGCGGTAGAGGTCGAAGCGGCGGTCGCGCAGGTTGCGCACCGTGCCCTCGTTGCGGGCCATCCGCAGGCTCGCAAGGTTGACGTCGGCGAAGGCCACCATCTCGACGTTCGGCGTAGTGTCGGCGGCGATGCCGTCGCGGTCGAACGGGAAGTCGCAGGGCGCCAGGATGCAGCTCTGGGCGTACTGGATGTCCATGTTCTCGACGTTCGGCAGGTTGCCGACGTTGCCCGCCATGGCGACGTAGATCTGGTTCTCCACCGCCCGCGCCTGGCAGCAGTAGCGCACCCGCAGGTAGCTCTTGCGCTCGTCGGTGCAGAACGGCACGAACAGAATCTGCGCGCCCTGGTCGACGAGGTGGCGGGCCAGCTCCGGGAACTCCGCGTCGTAGCAGATCAGCACGCCTATGGGTCCGCAGTCGGTCATGATCGCCTGTGCCTCGTCGCCGCCGGTGATGCCCCACCAGTAGCGCTCGTTCGGCGTCGGGTGGACCTTCACCTGCCGGTGCACCGAGCCGTCGCGCAGGCAGACGTAGCAGACGTTGACGATGTCGCCGTCGTGGTCGAGCGTCGGGTGCGAGCCGCCGATGATGTTGATGTTGTACTCGACCGCCAGCTTCGACAGCAGCTCCTTCAGCGGCTCGGTGTACCTGTGCAGCTCGGCGATGGCCTGGTCGGCCGACACGCGCTTGTTCTCGATCGACAGCAGCTGCAGCGTGAACAGTTCGGGGAACACCACGAAGTCGGCGCGGTAGTCGGCGACCACGTCGACGAAGTACTCGACGTTGCGGCCGAACTCCTCGAACGACGACACCCGCCGCTGCTGGTACTGCACGCAGGCGATGCGCACCGATTCCGGCACCCGGTCGCGGCGCGTCTCGGTCGCCGCCTCCGGCTGCGTCGCCATCCTCGGGTTCCACCACACCAGCAGCGCGGCGTGGCCCAGGCTCTCCTTGTCGCCCGGGTCGTAGTCCTCGAGCAGCCGCTCGGGCTCGAAGCCGTTGCGCATCTGGAACGACATCACCCGGTCGCGCAGGTGTCGCTCGCGTACCTGCGCGATGTAGTCCTCGGGGCTCTCGACCCCTCCGCGCCGGAGCGCGCGCGCCAGCCCCGGCATCCGCCCGGCGAACACGATGCCGCGCAGGTGCAGCCGCTCGCACAGCCGCTTGCGCACGTTGTACAGCCGCTGGCCGATGCGCTGGCCGCGGTGGCCGGGATCGACCATCGATTCCAGCCCGTACAGCACGTCGCCGGTCGGGTTGTGGCGGCTGCCGTAGCCGTTGCCGGTGATCGTCACCCAGTCGTGCGGCGCCAGCGCGGTCGTCGAATCGATCACGAACGACGCCGAGTAGCCGACCACCTCGCCCTCGTACACCGCCACGAACTGCCCGTCGGGGAAGTTCTGCAGCTGTCCGCGCAGTTGCGCCCGCGTGTACGCCGGCTGGTCCGGATAGGCCTTGCGGCCGAGCGCCTGGATCGCCGGGATGTCGGCCGCCACGGCGTTGCGCACCACCAGGCGGGGGCGCTGCTCGTTGGCGGTCTGGCGGCTGTCTGCTGAATCGGGCATCGGGTCTCCGTGGTCGGGGAAGCCCCTCATTGTCGGGTCGCGCGGCCGCAGGTCAAGGGGCGGGCGGCGCTCAGTACCGCTTCGGCAGGCCCGCCTGCTTCAGAACGGCGTTGGCTGTATGCCGGGACCGGATGGCGCTGTCGACGACGAAGAAACGCGACGTGATCGGGCTGTACCAGATCTCGTGGTCGTCCTTGCCCTGCCGTTCGAAGCGGCAGCCGTTCTCCCGCAGCAGCTTCCTGAGCTCGCGGCTGTAGTCCGCCATCAGGCGCGCAGGCGCACCGTCGACCGCTGCTCGGACACCAGATAGAGCGGTATTTCGGTCAGGTCGCCCACCAGTTCGCCGCCGTTCAGCGTGACCAGTTCGGGGATCATCGTCCGTACCTTGCGCAGCAGTTCTTCCTGCGTCGCCGCCTCGGTCGCCAGTCTTGGCACGTCGTCGCTGGTCGCGACCCAGACTTCCGCCTCGTCGTCCCACTGGGCGCGTACGATGATCGATGCTTTCTGCATGGCCGGAAGAATCGCATGCCGCGGGTGCGGCGACAACGCCGTTATTCCTCCCGCGCCCGCCGCCGCCGGCGCGCCGGCGCATTGCCGCCCGCGCCCGTCTGGCGCACATTCCCCAGCCACGTCGCCGTCACGTCACTCAAGCGAGGGAGGAGCCGCCATGCCGGGCCAGAAGAGCCGCTGGATCCACGAGATGTCGTACAACGAGGTCGAGTCGTACCTGAAGAAGGGCGACGTCGCGCTGGTGCCGGTCGGCGCCACCGAGCAGCACGGCCACCACGCGCCGCAGATGCTCGACACCTGCTGGGCGATGGCCTCCTGCGAGGTCGCTGCCGAGCTCGCCGACACGCTGATCGCGCCGCCGGTGCACACCGGCTGGTCGTTCTCGCACATGGACTTTCCGGGCACCGTCGGCCTGCGCGCCGAGACCCTGACCAATGTCTGCATCGACATCTGCGAGAGCCTGATCTACGCCGGCTTCAAGCGCATCGTGCTGGTCAACGGCAACCGCACCGCCAACAACCCGCCGATGGACATCGCCGCCATCCGGCTGCGCGAGGAGACCGGCGCGCTGATCCCGGTCGCCGACTGCGGCCTGATCGCCGCCGACGAGATCAAGGCGCTGTGCGAGGGCGGCACCGGCGCGCTCGGCCATGCCGGCGAATCCGAGACCTCGATGATCCTCCACTACGCGCCGCAGTTCGTCGACATGAAGAAGGCCGTCGACGGCACCGGCTCGAACATCAAAAAGGCGAAGGCCGGCGCCAACAGGCCGCACCTGCACCCGGGCAACATGAACGTCGACCCGGAACTGCGCGGCAATTCCTACCAGATGCCGGTGATCGCCCACGAGCTGAAGGCCCTCTCCGGCAAGACGAAGGGCGTGCGCGGCGCCGCCACTCTGGCCACGCCGGAGAAGGGGCGGAAGATGGTCGAGGCAATCGGCCGCAACATCGCCGCGCTGGTCGAGGACCTGCGCGCCCGCCCGGTGACGATCAGGCGCAAGCGCCTCCCGGTCTGAGGAGCCCCGCCATGCAGATGTCCGAGATCGCCTTCAACACCGTCGACTGGTCTGAAATCGAGCCGACCCGCCACCCGGGCGACGCGGGCCACGCGATCTGGCACACGCGCGAGTTCGGCCCCGAGGGCAACCGCATCCGCGTGCGCATGGTCGAGTATTCCCCCGGCTACGAGGCCGACCACTGGTGCAGCAAGGGCCATGTCCTGCTGTGCCTGGAGGGCGAGCTGGAGACGACGCTGGAGGACGGCCGCGTGTTCATGCTGAAGCCGGGCATGAGCTACCAGGTCGCCGACGGGGCCGAGCCGCACCGCTCCCGCACCGCGACCGGCGCGAAGCTGTTCATCGTCGACTGAGGGCCGTCGCCACGCGCATCCCGTCTTCCGCGCCGGAGCGGCCGTGAACCGCCTGCTCGCGATCGCGCTGGCCTCGATGTTCGGCCAGCACGTCGTCTCCACCGTCGGGCGAAACGTGCCGCCGGTGGTGGCGCCGGCGATCCTCGCCGACATCGGCCTCCCGGCCGCGTCCTTCGGCGTCTTCATCGCCGTGCTGTCGTTCGCCAGCATCTTCTTCCAGGTCGGCTGCGGCGCCTTCATGTCGCGCTACGGCGGCATGCGGATGAACCAGGTGTCGCTGCTGCTGCTGGTCGTCGGGCTGCTGGTGGCGGTGCCCGTCGGCTTCGGGGGCGAGGCGGCGGCGCTGGCGCTGTTCGCCCTCGCCGCGGTGCTGATCGGCGGCGGCGGCGCGCTGGCGACCCCGGCCAACTCGCACGTCCTCGGCCGCCACGCCCCGCCGCGGCTGGCGCCGCTGCTGTTCTCGCTGAAGCAGACCGGCGCGCCGCTCGGCTTCATGGCGGTCGGCCTCGCCGGGCCGTGGCTGGTCGGCATGTTCGGCTGGCGCGGCGCCTGCGTCGCCTTCGCGCTGCTCTGCGCCGCCGGCGCGCTGGC
>JBBDQX010000164.1:0-5455 GCA_040905765.1 Acetobacterales bacterium | reverse complement strand
AGGGCCGTGCCTATGGCTTTCGCTTCAAGGACTGGACCGATTATCAGGCGTTCGCTGAAGGACTGGGCGTCGGCGACGGCGCGAGCACGACCTTCCAGCTCGTCCGGCGCTACGCCAGCGGCGGCGAAATCGAGACCCGGATCATCGCTAAGCCTGTTCCTGGCACAGTCAAGGTCTATCGCGACGGCGTCGAGGCGGTGACGGGATGGTCCGTGAACACGGCCACGGGGCTTGTGATCTTCACCACCGCGCCGACGTCCGGCGTGCAAGTGACGGCGGATTTCGAGTTCGACGTGCCCGTGCGCTTTGACAGCGACCAGATGGATTTGCGCCTAGAGACCTATCAACTCGGCAGCTGGAACCAGATCCAGGTAGTGGAGATCCGACCATGAAGTCCACATCAACAGCGCTCGCCACCCACCTGGCGGGGCCGGTGACCACGCTCGCCACCTGCTGGCGCATCACCCGGATCGATGGCGTTGAGTTCTTCTTCACCGACCACGACCGCGATCTCGGCTTCGACGGCGATGTCTACAAGGCAAGTTCGGGCTATTCGCGGACGGCCATCTCTAACGATGCAAGCCTCAGCGTCGACAATCTCGACGTCGAGGGCGTCTTCGACAACGAGGCGATTACCGAGGAGGAACTGCGCGCCGGTCTCTTCGATCAAGCCGAGGTGCGCATCTTCCTCGTCAACTGGGCCGATCCCTCGATGGGAGCGCTTCGCATGCGCCGCGGCTGGTTCGGCGAGGTGGTGCTGACCGAACAGGGCGTCTTTCGCACCGAACTGCGCGGCATGACGCAGGCGCTCTCCCAGCGCATCGGCGAGCTCTACAGCCCGGAATGCCGGGCCGATCTCGGCGACAATCGCTGCAAGGTGCCCATCCACCCGCATGAGATCCAGCGTTCGACCGCCTACTCGGTCGGCGACACCGTTCGCGTTCGCACCTCCTCGGCGCTCACGACGATCGGCATTCCCTTCGTAAACCCCGGCTTCGATGCCGGTAATCTCTCCGGCTGGACCGTGGCCTCCGGCTCGGCAGCTGCCAAGACCGCGAGCGGAACGCTTGGGCCGAAGACCGGCACGCATTTCCTCGAAGGCGGCAGTGTCGCCAGCTTCGAGCTGCGTCAGACCGTCGATCTCGCCGGTGTTCTCGACACGGGCATCCTCGACGCCGGCGACTACCGCCTGACCTTCGGCGGATGGCGGGCCAATGGCGGCGGCAACACTGTCGATCAGGGACGGCTGCGCGTGCAGCTGCTCGATGAACTGGGCGCCGTGCTCGCCACGCCGCTCGACACCGGCAATGAGGCGATGACCGGCGTCTGGACGCTCCGCCAGGTCGCCGACGCGCTGGTGCCGTCCGGCACGCGGCAGCTGCGCGTGATCTTCAACGGCACGAGGGTCAGCGGCTCGGTGTGCAACGCCGCGCTCGACGCCGTCAGCGGCTTCTTCACCGACACGACGACGGGCGTCAACACGGCCGCCGTGTTCGAGGATCGCATCTACCGCTGCGTCAGTGCGGGCACGACAGCCGCTGACCAGCCGGTCTACGACATCACGGCGGGCCAACAGACCACCGACGGGACGGCCGTGTTCGAGGCCATGGAGGCCTGGAGCCGGGCCGGCATCGTCATCGATGTCGTCGACCGGGCGGTGTTCACCGCATCGATCGACGAGCCCCGCGCGAGCGACGGATGGTTCGCGGGGGGCGTGCTCACCTGGGAGAGCGGGCCCAATGCCGGCCGCTCGATCGAGGTGAAGGCGTGGACGCAAGCGACAGGCCGTGTCGAGTTGTTCCTGCCCATGGGTTACGCGATCCGGGTCGGGGATCTCTTTCGCATCCATCCGGGCTGCGACAAGCGCCTCGACACCTGTATCGGCCGCTTCGCCAACGTCCTCAACTTTCGCGGCGAGCCCTACGTGCCAGGGCAGGACGCCATGATGAGCTATCCCGATGCCCGCTGAGAGCATTACCCCTGAGACCGTCACACCCGAGGCGATCGTCGCCGAGGCGCGCGGCTGGCTCGGCGTTCCCTGGCGGCATCAGGGGCGCACGCGTGCAGGCGTCGATTGCGTCGGGCTGGTGGTCTGCGTCGCCCATGCGCTCGATCTCTCGGACTACGACAGCACGGGCTACAGCCGCCGCGCGCAGGGTCAGGGGTTCGTCGAGCATTTCCGGGGCAACATGGACGGCGTCGCCATCCGCGATGCCCGGCCAAGTGACGTGCTCGTCTTCGCCGACCAGGCCTATCCCTGCCATTGCGGCTTCCTAACCGAGCGGCTCGGCCATCCCCATCTGGTGCACGCCCATGCGACGCGCCGGCAGGTGATCGAAGAGCCCTATGCCGGCGAATGGCCGGCCAGGATCAAGTTCGCCTTTCGCTTTCGCCATTCCGGACACTGATTTCTCATGGCCATCCTCGTCGCAGTGGGTGGGGCCGCGCTCGGCTCCGCCGTCGGTCTCGGCTGGCAGGCCGGCTGGCTGGTGGGCTCCGTCGTCGGCAGCCTGCTGTTTCCAGGAAAGGGCCAGAACGTCACCACCGAGGGCCCGCGTCTCGGCGATCTGACTGTCTCATCCTCTGCCTATGGCGCATCGATCCCGATCGGCTACGGCACGCTGCGCATGGCCGGCAACATGATCTGGTCGTCGGGGATCCGCGAGCAGCAGAACGTCACCCGGACCCGCTCGGGCGGTAAGGGCGGCGGCGGGCGCAGCACCCAGACCTCGATCAGCTATTCCTACTTCGCATCGTTCGCGCTGAGCTTCGGCGAGGGCCCGGCCGAGGACGTGTTGCGCATCTGGGCCGACGGCAAGCTGATCTACGACAAGACCGGATCGAGCCCCGACGTCGCCAAGCCCAATCTGCGCTTCCGCTTGCATCGCGGCACCGAGACCCAGCTGCCGGATCCGCTGGTCGAAGCTCATGTCGGCGCAGGCCGTGCGCCGGCGCATCGCGGCCTGTGCGTGATCGTCTTCGAGGATCTGGCGCTCGCCGATTTCGGCAACCGCATCCCGAACATCACGGCGGAGATCACCTACCGGCGCGCCGCGCAGCAGCCCTACCAGCTGCTGGACTTCATCACGACGGGCGAAGGCGGCTATTTCGGCTCCTACCAGATCAGCGACCTCGCGATCGATTGGCGGCGCGGCTACGGCTACTTCGTCTCGTCGAGCAGCAACGCCGAAGCCGCCGGCATCCGCCGCTTCAATCTGCGCACCATGGCCGAAGACCGCCAGGCGCGGATGACCGACGTGGCCGCTACCACGCCCAACAACTTCCCGAGTACGCTGTTCTGCGGTGAGGACGGACACCTCTATCTGACGGTCGGCTCGGGCAACTCGCGGCCGATCATCCGGGTCGAGCCCAACGCGCTCAAGGAAGTGGGCCGTTTCGGCTTCACCAGCACCGGCCTTTCCAACACCACCACCCGCTTCGTTGCGACGACCTGGATGGGAATGATATCGGCCTACGGGCCGTCCGGCCGCATCGACTTCCTGCTGACCGGCTCGATCTTCAGTGATATCGGCCTCCTGCGCGCCGATAGCATGAGCTACGTGTGGGGCGCCGGCCAGAGCCTGACCGAGCCGCGCGTGCGCGGTGTCATCGCCGGCGCCGTAGGCGAAGGCTTCGGCGATGGCTGGCTGCTCGGCAGCGGCACGAGCACGAACCACGGGAGCCTTGGGCTCTATCGCATCCGGGTATCGGCCTTCGCGCAGTACGACGGCCTTACCGGGCAGTCGCTCGGTGTCACCTTCGAGAAGGTCGCAACCTTCTCAGCCGCAAACATCGAGAGCGGCGCGACCGGCTTTTACGCCAGCGCCGGTGGTCTCACCTATGACGCCACCGACGACAGCGTGATCTTCCAGGTCCGCATGTCGAATGGCGGCTCGGCCGGATCGATCTACACGATCAAATGGCGTGCCGACACCGGCATCGTCTGGAAGACAGCGGTACCCATCCAGATCAATTACGAAGGCCCGTTCTTCGGCCAGAGCCGCTTGCGGGGCCAGCGCTGGACTCTGATGCGCTCCACCCGCGTCATCCAGGTCGACACCGCGACGGGCGCCATCGTGCTCAACGAGCTCTGGCCGGGAGCGGTCAGCGAACAGGGCGCGCAGATCTACGATGCCGTCACCGACACGCATCTGGTGCGCGGCAGCAGCGGCTGGGCCCGGCTGTTCCTCAATCGCGGCGGTGGCGAGGGCGAGGCGCTGTCCTCCATCGTCGCCGACCTCTGCGGACGTGCCGGGCTGGGTCTGGCCGACATCGATGTGGCGGAGCTCGGGGCGTCCGTGCCGGGCTATGTCATCGGGCGGCAGACCACCGTGCGCGGCGCGATCGAGCCTCTGGCGCAGGCTTATTTCTTCGACGCCGCCGAGAGCGACGACACCCTACGCTTCCGAAACCGCGGCCGTGCTCCGATTGCGACGATCCCGGCCGATTACCTCGTGCCGCTCGACAATCAGACGGGCGAGAGCTGGCGCGAGCGCCGTACCCAGGAGGTCGAACTGCCCGAGCGCGTGGCCGTGGTCTACATGGACCGTGACGCCGACTACCAGCAGGGCACGCAGAGCGAGAAGCGGGCATCCCTGCCGCTTCCCACCATGCACTCGCGCAACCAGGCGAGCCTCGAGCTGGCGCTCGCCATCGACGCCACCACGGCCAAGCGCATCGCGGCAAAGACGCTCTACAGCGCCTGGATCGAGCGCAGCGCCTATGAAGCCGAGCTTCCGCCCGACTGGCTGCGGCTCGATCCGACCGATGTGGTGGATGTGGTATTCGCGACCGGATCGACCTTCCGGACGCGGATCAGCCGTCTCGACGTTGGCGCGGATTTCTCGCTCGCGGTGAAGGGCGTTTCCGAGACGGCTGCCACTTATGTTTCCTCCGTCGTCGCCGATGGCGGTTCCGGCAAACCCATCCAACTCGTGGGCGCGAACGCCGCCACGCGGCTGATCCTGCCCGACCTACCGCTCTTGCGTGATGTCGATGACGCCGGCGGCGCGGGCTCGCGGGTCTATTACCTGATGGCGGGCTTCGGCGGCCCCGGCTGGCCCGGAGCTGCCCTCTATCGCAGCGCCGACGGTTCGGCATGGGCGCAGGCTGGGCGGGCCTTGAGCGAAGCGGCCTGGGGCGCAACGGCGAATGCGCTGGGCAGTCCACACTCGCCGTTCGGTACCGACGACGAGAACAGCCTCACCGTCTTCATGACGACCGGCGGTGACCGGCTCGAAAGCGTCACACAGGAGGCCCTCGTCAATGGCGCGAATGCGGCCCTCGTGCTGAAAGCCAATGGCCAGCCGGAGATCATCCAGTTTCGCGATGTCACGCTGAACCCGGATGGGTCCTACACGCTCACCATATTGCTCCGCGGCCGCCGCGGCACGGACGTCTTCGTCGAAGGCCATGCGCCGGGCGAGCTCTTCGTGCTGCTCGAGCCCGACGATGT
>JBBDQX010000163.1:0-5464 GCA_040905765.1 Acetobacterales bacterium | reverse complement strand
GGCGATGATCTACACCATCGGCGCCATCGTCGGCGCGGCCAGCGTCGGGCCGGTGTGGGCCAGGCTCGGCCGGCGGCGGGGCTTGGCCGCCAGCGCCTTCGTTTTCCTGATCGGCACGACGGCCTGTGCGCTGGCGCCCGACATGGGCGTCCTGATCGTCGCACGCGGCTTCCAGGGGTTCGCGGGCGGGCTGATTACCGGCGGCGGCATGGCGATGGTCAGTGCCTTCTTCCCCGAGGGCCTGCGCAAGCGCATTCTTGCCGCCTATCAGGGCACGTGGATGGTGGCGCAGCTCTCGGGCCCGCTGGTGGGCGGCGCCTTTGCCGAACTTGGCTGGTGGCGCGGCTCGTTCTGGACGATGATCCCGATCATTCTGATTTTCGGCCTTCTGTCGTGGGCGCGGGTGCCCGACGAGGCGGAGGAAGACACGCCGCGCAAGGACGCGACGCGCTTCCCGTTCGTCCGCATCGCGCTGCTGGCGAGCGGCGTGTTCGCCGTCGCGCTCGCAGGGCCCGTGACGGACACGGCGTTGCGCGTGGCGCTTGTCATATCTGCATTAGTGCTGATCTGGGCGACGTTCCGGCTCGATCGCGTTTCCAGCAATCGGCTCTATCCATCCGGCGCGCTGTCGCCGCGCTCGCCGGTCGGCCTCGCGCTCATGATCCTGTTCTTCGCCGGCATGGCGCAGACTTCGGTCAACCTGTTCATCCCCCTGTTGTTACAAGTCGTGCACGGGGTCACGCCGCTGTTCATCAGCTTCGTCACCATCGTCGTCTCGTTCGGCTGGACCGTCGGCACCTTCGTCGTTTCCGGCTGGTCGGGAAGGCGCGAGCGATGGGCGATGATGGCGGGCCCGTTGATGATGTGGGTGGGGCTTGCCGGGATCGCGGCGACGGCGACGCTGCCGTGGCTCGTCGTCCTCACGCTATGCGCTTTCCTGCTGGGGCTCGGCGTCGGCGTGCACAACGTCCATCTGGTGGCCCGTACCATGGCGAACGCGAAACCGGGGGAGGAGCGGGTGACGTCGTCGGCGATGCCGTCGGTGCGCTCCATCGGCACGGCCTTCGGCGCGGCGGTGGCGGGCGTGCTGTCCACCATCGCCGGGCTCGGCGACGCAACCGAGCCGGAGGCGGTCGGCCGGGCGGTGACCCTGGTCTATTCGGCCAATCTCGTCCCGCTCACCGGCGCGGTGATTTTCATGGCGCTGCTGGTGCGGATGACGGCGCGCAGGGCATAGCTTCCCCCGGGACCACCTTAGGGGCTGGAAAAGCCTGTCATTTTTCTGTTGCCAAAGCCCCTCCCTGTGCTGTAAATGCGACTTAATCTCAACTGTATGATGTCAGGACATGCGGTTGTTCGCCCCGCCGGCGCGGGATCAGGGCCCGCGCCAGGCAAGGGTACCGTTTAAAAACCGGTTTCGTTCGATCCACGCCAGCGACCTACGGCGGCAGTTCCCGCCTCGGCAGTCAGTTCGGGTCTCGAATCAGATTCATTCGGGGGACTGCCATGAAACAGAGGTCGCTGACCTTTGCGTCGATTTTCGTCACCGCCTTCGCCGCCACGGCCGAGGCCGAAACCTTCAATCTCGAGCCGATCGAAGTCAACGCGCCGCCGACGCACCCGTCGCAGCAGATCCGGCGCCAGGTCGAGCGTGCGTTCGACCAGTCGCGCTCGACCTCCAGCGTCGACGGTTCGCTGATCCAGAACCTCAATCCCGTCAATAACCTCGACAGCGTGCGTTACAACGCGACCGGCATCATCAATACACCGTTCGGCGGCGACCGCTTTGGCGGCGGCACAAAAATCCGCACCTTCGGTGACTTCGGATCGGCGCGCTCCATCGACGGCCTGCCGGCATTCCGCCTGCAGGGCGAAGAGGGCGGCGGCTACTCCAACGCACTCGTGCCCGCCATCGCCATCGACCGTGTCGACGTGGTCAAGGGAAGCCGTGGCGTTCAGTACGGCGACGGCACCGACGGCGGCGTTGTGGATACGGTCATCAAGTCGGGCCGTGGTTACGACGACCACATGGCGGGAAGCTTCGATGCCAGCACCGCCAACGAGGGCATCGTGCAGGCGGAAGCGGCGGATGACCGGAAGACGTGGGATTACTACGCCGCGGGCAGCTGGCTGGAAGGCCGCTACGACCGCAATCCGCCGAACCTGGAGGAGCAGAGTATCCAGAACGGCGTCGGCAAGGTCGGCTTCAATATCAGCCCGAATACGCGCGCTGAATTCATGGCGCTGGGCGAGCGCAACCGTCCCGACATCGTCCGCAACGACGTCGTCGAGCCCATTTCCTCGGATGTTTTCATCGGCTCCGCCACCGTCGACACCAAGCTGAACGACCGTACGGGCCTGCGTTTCGGCCAGATGTACACCGACAGCCACTCGATCTGGGATGCCCGCAGCCGTGACCGCAGTCTCGACAATTACGTCACCTTCGCGGACGGCTATTACAGCGCGCCGGTTTCCGAAACCGTCGTCTACGACGGCAGTGCCGGTCTGCAGTACATGCATACCAACCTGCTGCGCGACAACCTGTGGGACAATACCTTCGACGATTATTCCGCCCGTATGACCAATGCCTTCACGTTCGACGGCAACCTCGTGCTTTCGGGCGGCCTGCGTTTGACCTGGTTCAACAATGACATCGTCTACGACGGCGAGACGCAACCCGACAATCTGGATCGCGACAAGGTCTGGTCTTACGAATTCGGCGCCTCGTACAACGTTCTCGAAAACACCCGGCTGCGCGGCTCCGTCGCCTCCGGCTACAACCGCTTCTTCTCCAAATACGGCAACTTCGGTACCGACGCGCTCAACAGTGACGGCGCCGGTGACGAAGTGGTCGAGGCGCTGTCCTACGAAGTCGGCGGCCGTCAGACCTGGCTCGGCGGTTATTTCGATGCGGCGCTCTATCACACGACCCAGGACAACGTGCCGCGCCGCAATGGTGGCGCCATCGAGAGCGTCAGTGTGGAGCAGTCGGGCCTCGAGCTCGAAGTGCAGTCGCGCCTGACCGATTCCCTCGTCATGTCGGCGGGCTACATGCACATTATCGACGTCCAGGCGACCCGCGAAAACGGCGAGGAGGTCAACACCAACATCTTCTGGGGTGGCCAGACGGCGTCCGTGCCCGAGAACCAGATGAGCCTGCGTGTCGAGTATCAGGCGGCACCGGACTGGAAGCTGTGGGGCTTCGGCTTCCACAGCACCGGTTACGAGTCGATCGACGCCGACGGCAACGTCACCGAGCGCCCGGCTTTCACCCGCGTCGACTTCGGCGCGGCCTGGGAGGTGCAGTCGCGCCTGGTGCTGCGCGGCCGCGTCGAGAACGTTCTCGACGAAAAGGACTTCGGCCAGACGGTCGAAGGCTCCGTCGTGAACGACAGCGGCAAGCTCGGCCGCGTCTTCTGGGTCGGTGTCGACTACACATTCTGAGGAGAACAAACCCATGTCGCGAGCCACGCGGGGCGCCGGGGAGCGCTTCAGCATCTATAAACTGCTTCGCGGTATCCACCTGTGGCTCACCCTCATCTTCGCGGTGCCGGTGTTCGTGCTGAGCATCACCGGCGCCATCCTTGTCTTCGGCGAGGAACTGCAATCGTTAATCTCGCCCGACACGCACAAGGTAGCGCCCGGCGGCGAGCGGCTGTCTCAAACGGAACTTCTGGCGGAAATCCGTCGTCAGAAGTCCGAGATGGGGGTCTGGTCGGTATCGATCAAATCCGAGCCGGACGAGGCCTGGAGCATGTGGCTGCGGGACGGCGCGGGCGTGCTCAACGTCGATCCCTACACCGGCCGGGTGCTCGATCACTACTATCCGGTCGAGACGTTCCGGGGCTGGGTTACCGGCCTGCACCGGCGCTTTCTGGCTGAGGGCGAGAGCGCCCGCTGGGTGCGTCACGGGGTATCCGCCATCACGCTGGTTCTGCTCGTCCAGGTGCTCCTCGGCCTCTGGATCTGGGCGATCCCGCGCAACCGCCTGCAGCGGCTCAAGGTCGGCGGCGGCATGCAGGCCCGGCTGCTGGTGCTAAGGCTGCACAATCTGACCGGCGTCGTGGCAGCCCTGCTGCTCGTTCTAATTCTCTTTACCGGGATGTCGATCTACTGGCACGCACCGACCAGGGCCGTGGTGGAAGGCCTGACCGGCAGCGAGGTCACGGAGCCGCTTCGGCCCGATACGCAAGGCCTCGCCCCGGTCGCGGATCTCGATGCGGCACTCGCCGTCGGCCGCGCGGCGGTGCCCGACGGGACGCTCAAATTTTACCGGCCGCCGGGCCGCCCGGGTGCGCCGGTGATCATGAACTTCGAAAGGCCCGGGACCGTCTTTCATACCAAGGCATGGGTCGGTGACGCACCGCCACGCGTGATTGCCGTCGACGAAAGCCAGGGTGCCACTGCCGCCGGTGCGTTCTGGCATATCCGTTACCAGATACACATGGGCACGTTCGGCGGCTGGCCGATCAAGATGCTGTGGGTCGTGCTCGCGCTGATGCCGCCCGCCTTCATCGGCACAGGGCTGTGGCTGTACTGGCAGCGGCGCAAGGATGCGCGGGCGGGAAAAGCCGCCGCCCCATCCTCGGCCGGCGCTGCGGCCTCGCCGCGCGCCTGAGGCCCGCGCCTAATGTCCCGGCGTCAGCCGAGCACCTTGCGCACGCCGTCCCGGATGCGACCGGCGTCCGGCGTCTGGAAGGCCTCGAGCGGCGGACTGTAGGCGATCGGCACGTCGGCGCGGGCGACCCGTACCGGTGGCGCCTTGAGCGCGATCCCGGCTTCCGCCACCAGGGCGATGATCTCGGCGGCGATGCAGCATGTGCTGCTGGCTTCGTCCACGGCCACCAGCCGCCCGGTGCGGCTCACCGATTCGAGGATCGCCTCGCGGTCGAGCGGCACCACGGTGCGCGGGTCCAGCACTTCCGCCTGGACGCCGTCGCCGGCGAGCGCTTCCGCCGCATCCAGGGCGCGCTGCACCATCAGCGATGTTGCCACGATGGTCACGTCCTTGCCCTTGCGCTTGATGTCGGCCTTGCCGAACGGAATCTCAAAATCGCCCTCGGGCAGGTCCGCCTCGAGGCCGAGAAGCTTCGTGTGATTGATGATGACCGTGGGATTCGGGCTCTTGAACGCCGTGCGGATGAGCCCGTAGATGTCGGCCGGCGACGACGGCAGCACCAGTTGCAGGCCGGGGCAGTTGGCGAACATCGATTGCGGGCTCTGGCTGTGCTGCACGCCGCCGGAGCCCCGGATGCCTGCGAACATGTGATGGATGACCGGCACGTTCATCTGGCCGCCCGACATGTAATGCGCGTTGGCCGTTTCGTTGACGATCTGGTTCCATGCCTCGAACGCGAAGGTGGACGTGCCGTAGTTGACGAACGGACGCAGGCCCGCCATGGCGGCGCCGGCGCCGAGCGAGGCGGTTGCGCCCTCGGAGACGGGAGGCTGCAGGATGCGGTCG
>JBBDQX010000162.1:0-5482 GCA_040905765.1 Acetobacterales bacterium | reverse complement strand
CGGGAACCAGGACTGGCGAGCCCACCAGGTGATCGCGAGAAAGACGACGGCGATGACCGCGATCTGCCCGGCCTCGACGCCGAGGTTGAAGGCGAGCACCATGGTGACCGCGTCGCCGCGGGCGAGGTCCAGATCGCGCAAAACCCCGTAGAACCCGAGGCCGTGCACGAGGCCGAGAAAGAAGGTTACGAGCCAGCGCCGGGCCAATCCCTTGCCGACAATGTTCTCCACGGCGACGTAGGCGATGCTGAGGGCGATCAGAATTTCCACCAGCCGCGCCGGCAGATCGACGGCGCCGTACCAGGCGAGCGACAGCGTCAGGCTGTGCGCCACGGTGAAGGCGGTGACGATCTTTACCAGGCCCCAGAATCGGACGCTGCCGATGAGCAGCGCGGCCAGGAACAACAGATGGTCGTAGCCGCCGAGGATGTGCTCGACGCCGATCAGGAGCACGCGCAGGAACCGCTCGGCCGGCGCCATCGAGGGCACGGCCGAGCCGACCTCGACGTCGAGTCGGTTGAGCGAGCGGTCGAAGAGGAACTCCTCGGCGCGGTCGGTGAGGACGAGCCGGCCGATGCTGCGGTGCTGCGGGTCGATGTCGAAGAACAGACCGTAGGCGATCGACAGCCGCTCGACCGGCGCCGGGCAGCGATAGACGAGCTCTAGCGCGACGTCTTGCGGCAGGCCCGAATAGTCGATGGTCGGCGGCGCCAGCCGGCACGGCGCGCCTTCGGCGGCGATGCGCAAGCCGCGCCCGAGATAGGCGTCGAGCGCCGCCCCCCGCGTCTCGAAGGCCGACGCCGGGAGCGGCGTCTTGAGATCGGTCTCGATCCCCAGCGCCACCGCCAGGTCGTGCGCGGAGACCGAAAGCCGGTAATGGACCTCGTCGCCCGTCACCGTCACCAGGGCGGTGGCGAGGTTGGTCCGGTGGGCCTGCGCCGGCCCGCCGCCGGCGACGAGGACCGCGAGCACCGCCCCGAGGGCGGCGAGAGCGGCGGCGAGACGGGTAGCCAAAACGCCCCCCGGCCTATCGTTCGCACATCGCCAGCACGCGCGACGGGCCGCCGGTGCCGCGGACGTGGTTCGGCGCGCCGATGACGATCGTGCAGCTTCCGGGCGTGGCCATCGCCAGCTGGCCGAGGTTGGTCGCGTTCTCGACGAACTTCCAGCCGCGTTGCAGGCCGCGCACATGCGACCGGAACGAGTCCGTCCACTTGTCGTCCGAGCCCTTGCTGGCCTGCCCGGTATCGACCCCGATGTTGTCGATGACGATGCCGTTGATGCGGATGCCCTTCGCGTCCTCGATCTCGATCAGCTTGTCGATCGCCGCGTTGTTCAGGCCGGGAAAATTCCAGCCGTTGAAATAGGGCGTCGTCGCCCAGTCGGCGTCATGGTAGAAGCGCGACCAGCCGAGATTGACGACCAGCCACACGCCGTTGCCCAGGCGATCGGCGACCGCGGCGATGTCGTCGGCCGTCACCACGTTGGGCGAATGGTCCGAGAAGTCGGTGACGCCGGTGTCCGGGCTGGGCTTGCCGCCGTTCTTGTCGAGCTCGGCCTGCACCCGCGCGCCGATGTCGATGAGCACGGCCGGGCCGACGAGATCGTCCACGGTCAACTCATGCGCCAGCTTGCGCGGCGGGTTGCCGGGCTCGGTCGTCTCTGGGGTGTTGGCGTAGTGGCCGGGCGAATCGATATGCGTGCCGTGATGCTCCGACAGGACCAGGCGCCCGAGGTCGAAATGCCCCTGGTTGGTGGGGAACTCCGAGATCTGCAGCACCGTCTGCACCCCGAAGGTGGGAATCGCCTGGCTGTCGCCATAGGGCTTGGTCAGGTCGGGCTGGGTGATGTCGCCGCCGAGCGGCTCGAAGGTCGGCATCACGTGCGTCAGGTCGACGATGAACGACTCGGCCGCGGACGGCCCGCCGGCCAGGACCAGCGGCAACCCGACGGCCGCCCATAGGAACGATCTTGTCGGCATGTCCCCCTCCCCTTGCGCGGCGGCGCCGTTGCGGAACAATCCCGCAGGCCGCCATTTTTCACCGCTATTTGGCGGCCAACCCGGCCGCCTCGTCAAGAGGGCGCCAATTGCGCGCCGGCCGGGGTATTGTCAAACTGGGATGAAGCCGTCCGGGCCGAGAGCGCCGGATCTTCCATTGCTCCTGCGATCATGATTTGTAGAAGTTTGGATTCGATCCGTCGGATGGCGTCCGAACCGATACCGCGGCAAGCGACGTCGGCCGTCGATCCGATGGATGCCGTCTAGCCGCCGAGGTGACAGCATGGCCCGGACGCTGCGGATCGCGACATTCAACGTCGAGAACCTGGACGACCGGCCGGACCGGGAACCGAGCCTGGCGGCAAGGCTGCGCGTTCTGCAACCGCGCCTGCGGCGGCTCGCGGCCGACCTCTTGTGCCTGCAAGAGGTCAATGCCCAGCCGTCATATCGCCACGGCCCGCGACGCCTCGATGCGCTTGACGCGCTGCTGCGCGGCACGCCTTACGAGACCCATGCGCGGGTGGCGACGACGGACGCCGCCGGCAAGGGTCCGCTCGACGTGCACAACCTGGTGATCCTCAGCCGCCTGCCCGTCCTCGCCAGCCGGCAGCTCCATCACGACCTGGTGCCGCCGCCCAGCTATCGACCGGTGACCGCCGATCCACCGGCCGAAGCGGCGTCGGCGCTGACCTGGGACCGCCCGCTGCTGCACGCGGAAATCGACCTCGGCGGCCGCCGGCCCCTGCACCTGGTCAACCTGCATCTGCGGGCGCCGCGGGCCGCGTTCATCCCCGGCCAAAAGGCCGCAGCGGGAGCGTGGAAGAGCGTGCCCGGCTGGGCCGAGGGCTTCTTCCTCGCCGCCGTCAAGCGCGCCGGACAGGCGCTCGAGGCGCGGCTGCTGGTCGATCGGCTGTTCGACGCCGACCCGCGAGCGCTGATCGCGGTGTGCGGCGACTTCAACGCCGGTTCGCGCGAGATGCCGACGCGCCTGCTGCGCGCCGACACGCGCGACATCGGCGACGAGCGGCTGGCGACGCGCGCGCTCGCGCCCGTGGAGGAGATGGTCGCCGAGGCGCGGCGCTATTCGGTCCTGCATCGCGGGCGCAAGGTGATGCTCGACCACCTGCTGGTGTCGCCCGCGCTCCTGCCCTGGTGCCGCCGCGTCGTCATCGATAACGAGGGGTTGGGCGACGAGGCGGCGCCGGCGGCCGAGCTCGGCCCCGAATCGTTCCACGCCCCGATCGTCGCGGAATTCGTCCTGCCGGAGAACGACGACTAAGCGATCGGCGGCCAGGCGGCCGCGCCTTCCACGAGCTTGACGAGCCGCACCGCCTCGGTCTCGTGACCGGCTTCGCGCAGCATCTGGATCAGCGGGTGGCGGCAGCGGAACTCGCCGGGTTCCTGCGGCAGATGCAGGTGCAGGACGGCGCAGCGTTGACGTCGCGCCTCACCCTCCAGCGCCTCGAGCAGCGCGGCGGCCACCTGGCCGCCGTCGATCAGGTCGAGGACGACGAAATCGTCGACCTCCAGGGCGGCACCGTGCCGCAGGTCCGGCACGACCCGATGAGTGCAGAGGCCCTGGATATAGCCGCGTTCGTTCTCGGCCGCCATGACGCCCGACCGCGCGCCCTCGGGCGCCGACAGGAACCGCTGCCACTGATCCAGCGTCAGGGTCGAAACCGCGATCCGCGCCAAGGGATAGGCCGCTTCGGCACGGTCGCGGCCGAGCCGCCCGACGACAAAGCGTCTCGTCATCCATATCCCCGTATGGCACGTCGCCTCGGTTTTTCTTGAAATCTTGAGGAGGCGCGCCGAAGTCGTCGATGATCCAGATCAATTTGCCGTTTGCAGGCCGGGCCGTTTTCGGCGATATAATGATTAGCGGGGTTCCTCGGAACCGGCCTAAGGGAGCGTCCATGCCGCTGAAGCTGGTGGAAATCCGGGAAACGCCCGCCAGGACGCTGGGGGCGCCGTGCAGCGCCTGCGACATCCGCGACATCAGCATCTGCGGCTCGCTGACGACGGCGGAGCTGGAAGGGTTGCGGCGGATCGTCTCGACGGTCCAGTGCGCCGCCGGCCAGGCCGTGATCCACGAAGGCGACCCCGCCGAGGCCCTGTTCAACGTCGTCGCCGGAGCGGTGAAGTCGTACAAGCTGCTGCCCGACGGCCGGCGTCAGATCACCGGGTTCCTGTTTCCCGGCGACTTCCTGGGCATCGCCCTCAACGACACCTATGCCTACACCGCCGAGGCGCTGCAGGCGACGCGGCTGTGCCGCTTCCCGCGGCGACGCATGGAGGCGCTCCTGGCCGAGTTTCCCAACCTCGGCCAGCGGCTGCTGGTCGAGGCGTCGAACGAGCTGGTGGCGGCGCAGGACCAGATGCTGTTGCTCGGCCGCAAGACGGCGAAGGAACGGCTGGCGTCGTTCCTGCTTGCCCTATCGGAGCGGGCGGCGCGCCTCGGCCGGCCGAATAGCCCCGTCGTGCTTCCGATGGGCCGCGGCGACATTGCCGACTATCTGGGCCTGACCACGGAGACGATCAGCCGCACCTTCACCCAGTTCCGCCGATCGGGCGTCATCCGCCAGGCGGAGCGGGGCGAGATCGAGATCGTGCAGCACAAGGCGCTGCGCGCCCTGACCGAAGGCGGCTGACCGCCGCCTCGGGCGGACGAGATCTCGGGCAATCCCACAAGTTCTTGAGCGGCTTCATTTCATTGGGTTGCAGGAGGCTGGGACGAGCAAGGTGCGTCCTTCGACAGGCTCAGGATGAGGTGTTATCTTTGTGCCACGAAGATTCCTCCTCGTCCTGAGCCTGTCGAAGGACGCAGGGTCGTCATGCAACCGGCGCGATGACCGTCCGCAACCTCGATTTCCTGTTCGCGCCGAAATCTGTGGCGTTGATCGGCGCCAGCCCGCGGCCTGCCACCGTCGGCGACGTCGTGATCCGCAACCTGCGCGCCGGCGGCTTCGCCGGGCCGATCATGCTGGTCAACCCGAAGCACCGCACGATCGACGGGCTGCCGGTCCACCCGGACGTGGCCAGCCTGCCGACCGTCCCGGACCTGGCGATCATCGCCACGCCGCCGGCGACCGTGCCGGGGCTGATCGCCGATCTCGGCCGGCGCGGTACCAAGGCCGCCATCGTCATCACCGCCGGCTTCGGCGCTGGCACCGAAGCCCGCCGCCTGAAGCAGGCCATGCTCGACGCCGCGCGGCCGCACCTGCTGCGCATCGTCGGGCCGAACTGCCTGGGGGTGCTCGTCCCCGGGATCGGCCTCAACGCCAGCTTCGCCCATCTGCCGGCGCTCAAAGGGCGCCTGGCGTTCCTCGCCCAGTCGGGCGCCGTCGTCGGCTCGGTCATCGACTGGGCCACGGCGCGCGGCATCGGCTTCTCGCACCTCGTCTCGATCGGCGAGATGGTCGACGTCGATTTCGGCGACCTGCTCGACTATTTCGCCCGCGACCCCGACACCTCGGCGATCCT
>JBBDQX010000161.1:0-5484 GCA_040905765.1 Acetobacterales bacterium | reverse complement strand
ATGCCGACGCCGAACAGCATGACGATCGGCACCAGGTACACGAAGGGCGGGATGGTCTGCATGATGTCCAGGACCGGCCGCAGCCCCGAGGCGAAGCGGTCGCTGCGCGCCGCGGCGATGCCCAGCGGAACGCCTGCCGCCGTGCAGAACACCACGGCGGTGACGATCATCGCCAGCGTCGTCATCGTCTCCGGCCAGACCTGGATGAGGTCGAGGAAAACCAGTGCCACGAAGGTGAAAACGGCCAGCCCGACGCCCGACACGCGCCAGGCGACCAGCACGGCGACCAGCAGGAAGGCCAGCATCGGCGTCACCTGCAGCATGGCGTCGAAGCCGTTCAGCACCTGATCCACCGGCCATTTGATGGCCTGGAACACCGGCCGGAAGTTGGGCACCAGCCAGTCCTTGACGACGAATTCGACCCAGTCGTCGAGCGGGATGGTGAACAGGTCTGACGGTTTCGCCATGACGGCCCGAAGTCAGCCTTGCGCGGCCGGCCTCGCCTCCTGTTGCTGCGTCTGCTCGTCGGGTGCCAGGGCCTCGAACACACGGCTCGGCTCGATCACGCCCTGCAGCCAGCCCTGGTGGCACAGCACCGCCGACGGCAGGCCGGAACTGCACTGCTCGTAGACCTCGGAGAGCTGGGTCTCGAGCTCGACCACCGGGAAGTCGCGCACCAGCGCGTCCTCCAGCGTGTCATAGCCGCTGCCGTCGCCGTCGGCCTCCAGCGCCGTACCGGCGAGGTCGCGGTAGGTGACGATGCCGGCGATCTTGCGGCCCTCCATCACGTACAGCGCGTCGCGATCCAGCTCGGTCATCTTCTGCAACGCCGTTTCCGGCGTGTCCTCGCCGAGCTTCAGCGTATGCGCCGCGTCCATCACGCTTTCGGCGGTGAAGACGCGCCCGCGGTCGACATCGCTGGTGAAGGCGGCGACATAATCGTCGGCCGGATGGGCGACGATGTCCTGCGGCGTGCCGACCTGCACGAACCGGCCTTCCTTCATGATGGCGATCCGGTCACCCAGGATCAGCGCCTCGTTCAGGTCGTGGGTGATGAAGACGATGGTCTTGCGGACCTCGCGCTGCAGCGTCAGCAGTTCTTCCTGCATGGTGCGGCGGATCAGCGGGTCGAGGGCGCTGAACGGTTCGTCCATCAGCAGCACCTCGGGTTCGACCGCCAGCCCGCGCGCCAGCCCGACGCGCTGCTGCATGCCGCCCGACAGGTCGGCCGGCGGCTTGTCCGCCCAGTCGGCGAGGCCGACCTGCTCCAGCGCCTGCTGCGCCCGCTCGCGCCGCTCCGCCGCGTCGACGCCCTTGATCTTCAGCCCGTACTCGACGTTCTCGCGGACCGTGCGGTGCGGGAACAGCGCGAAGTGCTGGAACACCATCGAGATCTTGTCGAGGCGGATGCGGCGAACCTCGTCCATGTCGGCGGCGGTCAGGTCGATGCCGTCGATCACCACCTGCCCGGAGGTCGGCTCGATCAGGCGGTTGATCATGCGGATCAGCGTCGACTTGCCGGAGCCGGACAGCCCCATGACGACGAAGATCTCGCCTTCGCCGACATCGAAGCTGCAGTCCTGCACGCCGACGGTGTTGCCGGTCTCGCGCAGGATCTCGTCCTTCGACTTCCCCTCCTTCAGCAGCGCGAGCGCCGCATCGGGGTCGGGGCCGAAGATTCTGGTCAGATTCCGGACCGCGAGTTTCTGATCGGCCATCAGGCCCTGTTCGCTCCCCTTGCCTCCGCCCGGGCACTACCGGGCATGGCCCGCCGGTGCTGGTCCCGGCCGCCATCGTTGCGGCCTCCATCGAGCCGGCAGGTCTTTCTCTGGATGTCTCTGAACATAACGCTCAATGCCCGCGAGTCCAGAGGGCGGGCCGAGAAAGGCCCGCGCCGGGACTTCCGGGCGCGTCTCAGGCCGCCGGCCTGACGCGGCAGAGCAGCGACTTCAGGTTGGTCTGTTCCGAAAGCGGGTCGCGCTGGGTCTTGTCGGTCAGGAAGTTGACCGGCCGCCACGGGTGGAACGGCTGGCGCTCGCCCCAGCCGATCGGGATGAACACCGCCGAAGGGCGGATGCCGCTGTAGATCCAGGCCAGTGCGTCGGCGCTGCCGTGCGCCGTCTCCACCGTCACCCGCTGGCCGTCCGCGATGCCGAGCCGCGCGGCAGCGGCGGGATGGATCTGGCAATAGAGGTCCGGCCACATCTCCTGCGCCTGCCAGGCGTAGTGCATCCAGCTGTGGAAGTGCGGCGCCGGCGGCCGGCCGGTGACCAGCTCCATGTCGAAGCCCCGCGCGCGCAGCGCCGCCGCCGGCTGCGCCTCGTCGGCCTCGACGATGCGGGCGCGCGAGTTCGAGCCCTTGGTCGTGCCGTGGCGTTCCCACGGGCTGTCGACGCCGTCGGTCTCGTCGCTGTCGAGCAGGTCGACATGCGCCATGTCGACCAGGCTCTCGCGTTCGCCGTAGAAATGCGGCAGCGCCGACAGGCCGCAGGCGGCGAAGCGCGCCTCCAGCGACTCGGTCCAGAATTCCAGCTTGCCGCTCGGCGTCGGGAAGCGGTGCCCCTCAGGCGCGCCGGCCGCGGTGGTGCCTTCCAGGTACAGCGTCTCCTGCTCCGGCGCGTCCTCGCTCGCGACGGGGAAGCGCACCCAGCGCCACGGCACCGAATGCAGCCGCTTCTGCGTCACGCCGCGCATCTGGGGATGGCCGATCATCGCCTCGTCCCAGAAGCGGGCGCTGTCCTTCCATTCCTCCTTCAGCACGTCGTCGAAGCCGAACCGCTTGCCGAGGTCGATCCAGATCCAGCCGTCCGGCCGCGCCTCGCCCGGCGGGTCGACCATGCGGTCGATCCACACCACGCGCCGGTCCTCGCACTGGCGGCTGATCTCGCCCTTCTCGATGCCGGTCGCCGCCGGCAGCACGTAATCGGCCCAGGCGCTGGTCTCGTTCGGGAACAGGTCGATGTGCACCAGCAGGTCGAGCGCGGCCAGCGCCCGTCTCGCCTCCTCCTGCCCGGGCCACAGCGCCATCGGGTTGTTGCAGGCCAGCAGCGCCCTCAGCGGGTAGGGCCGGCCCTCGGTCATCGCCGGCGTCCAGGCGACCGGGGTGCTGCGCAGCTTGCGGCGCGCGATGGGCGCGAGCGCATCCGCCGGCGCGTCGGCCTGCGCCGGCAGGCCCGCCGACATGTTGAAGTAGGCGCCGCCCTTGCGGCCCCAGTTGCCGGTGATCGCCGCGACGAACATCAGCGACCGGTTGCACTGGGTCGAGTTCATGTGCTGGTTGATGCCGCGGCTGCCGAAGATGACGCAGCCGTCGGCGGCGGCGATCTCCTCGGCCAGCCGGCGGATGTCGTCGGCGGCGAGGTCGGTCAGCGGCGCCGCCCATTCCGGCGTGTAGCCGCGCGCGATGATGAAGTCGCGCCAGTTCCGCCAGCCCTCGACCCAGGCATTGCAGAACGCCTCGTCGTGCAGCCCGTTGCTCAGGATGTGGTGCGAAAGCGCCAGCGCCAGCGCCATGTCGCCGCCGGGGCGGATCGGCAGGTACCAGTCGGCCTTGGAGGCGGTGACGGTCTGGCGCGGGTCGAGCACGATCAGCCGCTTGCCGCGCCGCAGCCGCCAGTCGTTGATCATGCCGAAGTGGACCGGCCGCGTCTCCGCCTGGTTGTCGCCGATGTAGACGTACAGGTCGGCCGCGCCGAGGTCGCCCTCGGTGTAGCTGTTGCCGCTGCCGAGCGCGCCCTGCACGACATGGTAGGCGAGGTTCTTGCCGGCCGAGCAGAACGACTCGGTCGTCTCGACGTTCGGCGTGCCCCACATCTGCGCGAACATGCGGATGTAGCCCTTGTTGGTCAGCGCGCCGGTGCGGGTGCCTGAGAAGATGCCGAGCGCCTCGGGCCCGTGCGCGTCGCGCACCGCCGTCATCTTCGCGGCGATCTCGTCCAGCGCCTGGTCCCAGGAGATCGGCTCGAAGCGGTTCTCGCCGCGTTCGCCGACCCGCTTCAGCGGCGTCGTCAGCCGGTCCTTGCTGCCGTAGAGCTGCAGCGTGAGCTGCGACTTCGGGCAGACGCGCCCTTCGTACAGCGGGTCCTCCTCGTTGCCCGTGACCTTCACCAGCCGGCCGTCCCTGAAGTGGAACTGGGTCGGGCAGGCGTTGAAGCAGATGTTGCAGCCGCCGGGGATCACCGTGTCGGCCTTGCGCTCCTCGCGCGTCGTGCCGAACGGCCAGGCGGTCACAGGGCCGTCGAAGGTGCCGGAGTCGGCGACCGCGGGCACCGCCTTGCCGGCGCTGCTGAAGGCCGACACGTTGCGCCCGATGCGGTCCCCGATGCGATCGAGGTAGACCAGCGACGGACCCAGCATGAAGGCGTCGGTGTCCAGCGTCTGCCGGCCCTCCGCCCGCGCCTGTTCCAGCAGCCCGTCGCGCTCGCCGAAGTGGATCGCCTTGCCGGGGCAGACGCTGGCGCAGGCCGTCGTCGGCTCGCCCTCGGCGCGGCGGTCGACGCACAGGTCGCACTTCACCGCGTGGTGGCCGCCGGCGTCGTAGCCCATCGCGCCGTAGGGGCAGGCGGCGACGCACTCGCCGCAGCCGACGCAGCGGTCCTCGATCACCCGCACGATGCCGGTGTCGGGGTCCTTCTCTATCGCCTTCGGCTCGACCGGACAGGCGCGCAGGCAGGCCGGCCGGTCGCAGTGCTGGCAGGCGAGGGTGAGGAAGTCGAGCTGGGGCCGTTCGCCATTCGCCTGTTGCTCGTCGCCGAGCCAGATCACCCGGTTGCGCCGCTCGCCGGGGCCGAGGCCGTGCTCGGTCTTGCACGCCACCTCGCAGCTCTTGCAGCCGATGCAGCGCTCGAGGTCGATCATCAGGGCGAGGCGGCTCATGGTCTCAGAAATCCCATGCGAACAGGTGCCACCAGTATATCTCCCGGCCCTCGGCGGCGTAGCCGGCGAACAACGTCACCACCGCCACATGGATCAGCAGTCCGCCGACGAAGCCCCAGGCGAGCAGCTGGTGCGCCAGCCGCCACCACGCCTGCGCCGTGCCCAGCGGCCGCCGCGCGCCGACCAGCGCGCTCTCCCGCGCCATCGCCCGGCGGTAGGCCAGCGTCGCCAGCGGCGCGCGCAGCCAGTGCCGCGGACTGGGCGAGAAGGTGCCCTCGTTCGCGCCCGGCTCCAGCCCGGCCAGCAGCGCCTGCTTCTCGGCGATCACCGCCTTCAGCCGGTCCTGCGTCGCGCGGTCGGGCGGCGCGAAGCCGGCCGGCTTGGTGCCGAAGGTGGCCGACATCCGCCGCGCCCCTGCGGTACGCGCCCAGACGCCGAGCGCCATCAGCGCCACCAGCGTCAGCAGCAGCAGCGCCGGCATCTTCGTCAGGGTGCCGGTGGAATGCGTCGCCACCAGCGCGAAGCCGACGCAGGCCAGCATGACGTGGCGGCTCACCCCCGCCTTGCCGGCCCGCCGACCCGCATGCGCATCGCCGCGGCGAACGACGC
>JBBDQX010000160.1:0-5489 GCA_040905765.1 Acetobacterales bacterium | reverse complement strand
CGACGAGGCCACCCTCAAGGCCGAACGCGTCACTTCTTCAACAGCCTGCTAGGCAGGGCGCGGATCGACAAGACTCCGCCGAGCACCCATACTCCGCTGCGATCGCGGCGAAGCCGGAAGGGGGACATGGAGGTCGAGCGCAGCAAGCAGGGCGCGGTTCTGGTGGTGGTGCCGAAGGGACGGCTCGACAGCGCCGAAGCGTTGCAGTTCGAAGACGAGTTGATGGACGCCATCGGCGCTGGCGAGAGCCGACTTCTCATCGACTTCAGTAGCCTCGACTACATCTCCAGCGCCGGGCTGAGCGTCCTGCTGATGGCGGCCAAGAGACTGAAGCCCGACGGCGGGCGCATTGCGCTGTGCGCGATGAATGACCATGTCGCCCAGGTATTCGAGGTCAGCCGCTTCAACGTGCTGTTCGACATCTATCCGGGCCGCGACGACGCGCTGCCGACCTTTGCCTGACACCCGCCGGAGCCTCCCATGGCCGCCGACACGCTGAGCGACGACGACGTCCGCCGCATCCTCCGTGAGACCAGGACCATCGCCATGGTCGGAGCGAGCCCCAAGCCGGACCGGCCCAGCCACGGCGTGATGAGGTTCCTGCTGGCCCGCGGCTACGACGTCATCCCGGTCAATCCCGGCGTGGAAGAAATCCACGGCCGCAAGGCCTGTGCGCGGCTCGCCGACATACCGGGCAAGGTCGACATGGTCGACATCTTCCGCCGTTCCGACCAGGCGGGCGAAGCCGTCGACGAGGCCATCGCCATCGGCGCGAAGACGGTGTGGATGCAGCTTGGCGTGATCGACGAGGCGGCGGCCGACCGCGCCCGCGCCGCCGGGCTCGCGGTGGTCATGGACCGCTGCCCGGCGATCGAGATTCCGCGGCTCGGACTTTAGCTCAGTCCTGCTTGCAGACGATCAGGCCGTCCACCGCGACGACCCCTTGGCCTGCGGGCCGTACCAGCACCGGGTTGATTTCCGCCTCCACGACCGACGGCGAGTCGACGCGGGCGAGGTCGGAAAGCCGCGCGATGGCCTGCGCCAGCGCATCGAGATCGCCCTTCTGCATGCCGCGGAAGCCGCGTATTGGCGCGAGTCCCTTGACCTCCTCGATCATCTGCCGTGCCTCGGCGACGGTAACCGGCGCAATCCGGATGGCGAAGTCGCGGTAGATCTCGGCCAGCACGCCGCCCAGGCCGAGCAGCACGATCGGTCCGACCTGCGGGTCGACGCGGTAGCCGACGATGGCCTCGGCGAGCCCCTTCTCCATGCGCTGTACCAGCACGCCCTGTAGCCGAGCCTCCGGCTCGCGCTCCCGCACGGTGCGCACGATCTGCCGCCCGGCCACCTGCAGCGCCAGCCTGTCGGGTACGTTCAGCACGACGCCGCCGGCCTCGGTCTTGTGGGCGATGTCCGGCGAGACGATCTTCGCCACCACCGGGTATTCGAGGTCATCCGGGATGTCCTCGAAGTTCTCGAGGTCGGTCAGCACCGCGGCCTTCGGCTGCCCGATGCCGAGCGCGGCGAACACGGTGCCCGCGGCGCGCTCGTCCAGCACCGGTGCCGCCGCCTTGCGCATCGCGGCCACGGCGGCGTCGAGGTTGTCGGCGGCCGGCGCCTCGGGCCGGGTCGGCGCGCGCCAGCTCAGGAAGGCGTTGAGCGAATCGGCGATGGTCTCCGGGGTGCGGAAGGCGGCGATGCCGGCCTGCGAGAGCAGGCGCAGGGACTCGTCGGCCTGCGGGACCAGGAAAACCGCCAGCGGCTTGTCGCCCTTGCGCTTCTCGTGCGCCGACAGGATGCCGGCCACCGCCAGCTCCGGCTTGAACTGCGCCGACGAGCCGATCACCGGGACCGCCGCCACGGTATGGTCGGTCGCCAGCAGCTCGGTCAGCGTGGCGTCCACTATCTCCTGCCGGGCACCGGCGAGTGTGAGGTCGGTGAGGCGGGAATGGCCGACGTTGATGCCCTTCTCGCCCAGCGCCTCGATCATCGCGTCGGTCGGCGGCACCGCCTCGACATCGCGGAGGCCGAGCTGGTCGACGACCATGGCGCCGCCGCCGCCGGTGGTGGTCATCACGGAAACAGTGCGCTTTCCCCCGGTCGGCGGCGTCGAGTTCATTAGCAGGAACGGCGCCTCGAACAGCGACTCCAGCATGTCGACGCGGACGATGCCGTTGTGGCGGAAGAAGGCGTCGGTGCTCTCGTCCGACCCGGCGAGGGCGCCGGTGTGCGACGTGGCGAGCTCGCTGCCCGCCTCCGAGCGGCCCAGCTTGTAGGCGATCACCGGCTTGCCGGCCTCGTGCGCGCGGCGCGCCATCGCGGCGATGTCCCCGGGGTCGCGGATCGTCTCGAGGAACATCAGGATCGCCTTCGTCGCCGGGTCGTCGACCAGCATGTGGCCGATCTCGCCGACCTTCAGGTCGCACTCGTTGCCGGTGCCGATCATCTTCGAGAAGCCGATGCCGCGCGCCTGGCCGCGCGATAGCAGCGTGCCGACGATGCTGCCGCTGTGCGACAGGAGGCCGAGTGGGCCGGGGATCAGCCTGTCGGTATCCAGCGCCGCGTTGACGCACAGCGCAACCTTGTCCGTGACGTTGACGCCGCCCATGCAATTCGGGCCGAGCAGCCGCATCCCGCCCCCGCGGGCCGCGGCGACGATGCGGTCCTGCCGAGCCTGTCCCTCGGGTCCGGCGTCGGCGAACCCGTCGGCGAGGATCGTCGCGATCGGCACGCCCCGCGCCGACAGCCGCTCCACCTGCTCCTCGATCTGGTCGGTGCCGAGCAGGATGTAGGCGTGGTCGATCTCGCCCTCGATGGCGTCGATGTCCGGATAGCACCGCTCGCCGTCGATCTCCTCGCGGCCGGGATTGACCGGCATGATCTCGCCGTCGTAGCCGTGCTTGCGCAGGTAGCGTTGCGCGCGGCCGCTGTTCTTGCGCGGGTCGGCGGACGCGCCGACCAGGACGATGCGACGCGGGTTGAACAGCGCCTGCTCGAGGCGCGGGTCGTACAGCCGGTTCGGCGCGGGCTTGTCCATTCCGGTCGGTCCCTCGTTCGCCGTCACTCGGCGGCTTTGGCGGGCTTCGGCGGACGCTGGGAGAAGCGGCGGTTGAACACACCCTCGGCGATGCGGTTGCGCATCATCTCCAGCGAGCCGCCGGCGATCTGCCAGCCCTTGCACTTGCGGAAGCAGTACTCGACCAGCGTTTCGTCGGTGTAGCCGGTTCCACCCATCACCTGCATCGACTCGTTGGCGCAAGTGAAGCCGGCGGTGTTGCAGGCGTACTTGGCGACCGCGGTATCCTGCGCCGAAGGCAGGCCCCTGTCCGCCAGCGTGGCCGCCTTGTACAGCAGCAGTTGCGCCGACTGCAGCGCCACCTCCATCTCGGCGAACTTCCACTGCAGGCCCTGGAACTCGCAGATCGGCCGGCCGAACTGGACGCGCTCCAGCGCGTATTCGCGCGCCGCGTTGAAGCAGAAGCGGCCGAGTGCGTAGGACCGGGTGGCGTTGCCGAGGCGCTCGGCGTTGAAGCCGGAAATCTGCTTCTTGAAGCCGCCGGCGCCGAGCAGGACGTCCTCCGGCGGGATGTAGACGTCGTCGAAGAACAGCGGGCACCAGGTCTCGCCGTTCATGTAGCCGCCGGGCGCGCCGATCTCGAAGCCGTCGGCGCCGCGCTCCAGCAGCACCGAGCCGATGCCGTCGATGCCGGGGCCGAAGCGGCAGTAGACGAGGAAGAGGTCGGCCTCCTCGCTGTTCGTGGTGAACACCTTGCGGCCGTTGAGGCGGTAGCCGTTGCCGTCCGGCTTCAGGCTCGACTTCAGGTCGGTGACGGCGGAGCCAGCGTCCGGCTCGGTCATGCCGACGGAAATCAGCTTCCTGCCGCCGAGCAGGTCCTTGAGGTAGCGGGCGACCTGGTCCTCGCTGGCATACTCCGCGAAGGTGCGGATCGCACCGAAGTTGCCGGCCTGCAGCACGTCGGCGCTGCGCGGGCAGACCAGCGACACCTGTTCGATCGCCAGCACCGCGTCCATCAGCGTCCCGCCCTGACCGCCCTTCTCCTCCGGCATGGCGATGCCGAACAGGCCGTTCTTCGCCATGTCCTCGGCGATGTCGCGGGGGTAGCCGGGCTTGTGCGCCCGCTCCAGCGCCCCCTCCGCCAGTGTGCGGTCGGCGTAGGAGCGCACGGTGTCCTGGAAGATCTTCTGTTCTTCCGAGAGCTCGAAGTTCATCGATGTCTCCTTGTCGTCGGCAGACGCCCTGGCTCAGGCGGCAAGCGTCGCCTTTCCGTTGTTGAGCGCGACGACGTCGCGCTCGACCACCCGGGCGCGGAACGAGACGGTCTCGCCGGCGCGCCACATCTCGGTGCGGACCGTCTCGCCGGGATAGACCGGCGCGGAGTAGCGGCAGTCGAGGCTCTTCAGCTTCTCCGGCGCATAGCCGCAATAAGTCTTCAGCACGGCGTGGCAAGCCACCCCGAAAGTGCACAGCCCGTGCAGGATCGGGCGCTCGAAGCCCGCCTTGCCGGCGACGGCCGGGTCCGCGTGCAGCGGGTTGTAGTCGCCGCTGAGGCGGTAGATCAGCGCCTGGTTCGGCGCCGTCGGCAGGTCGCAGGTCGCCTCGGGCTCGGTCTCCGGCAGCCGGTGCGTCGGCTTGACGGGGCCTTCGGGCCCGCCGAAACCGCCGTTGCCGCGCGCGAACATGGTCTGCGACACCGTCGCCAGGTGGTCGCCGCTGTCGCGGTCGTAGACCTCCCGGTCGCTGTAGACCAGTGCGCCGCGGCCCTCGCCCTTGTCGACGATGCCGGTGATGCGCAGCTTGCCGACGACGCGGCCTTCCGGCGGTAGCGGCTTGTGCAGCGTCACGCCCTGCTCGCCGGCGACCACCTTGACCCAGTCGATGCCGGTGTCCGGCTCCTGCGCCCAGAAGCCGATGTAGCCGAGCACCGAGGCCATCGACGGCATCGCCTTGAGCGCCTTCTCGTAGACGAAGTCGAGCTGCTGCGGATCTACCGGGTCGTGGCCGATGCCGATGCCGAGCGCGTACAGCATCGTGTCGCGGACGCTGTAGTCCTCCTCGACGTCGCGGAACTCGCGGTTCAGCAGCTTCTCGTAGTCGATGGCCATCACGGCATCCGGATCAGATCGGGTCCCAGCTGAACACCTCGGCGGAACGGTCCAGCCCGTAGAACCACGGCTTGAACGCGGGCAGGGCGGTCTCCGCGATCTTCTCGGCGGTCCAGCCCTCGCCGTTGTGCACCGAGCGGATCGGCCGGTTCTGGCTGAACAGGAAGATCTCGTTGTTGCGCACGCCGAAGATCTGGGCGCTCACCTCCTTCGCCTGCTCACTCAGCAGGAACGCGGCCATCGGCGCGATCTTTTCCGGAGTCATCCGCTTGAGCTTCTCGACGCGGACCTTCTCCTCATCGGTCTCGGTCGGGATCGAGCCGATCATCCGGCTCCAGGCGAACGGCGCGATGCAGTTCGAGCGC
>JBBDQX010000159.1:0-5497 GCA_040905765.1 Acetobacterales bacterium | reverse complement strand
CAGGATGCCGTACAGCGTGGTCATCAGCGCCACCGCCATGTTGGCGGCGAGCAGGATGCCGTACAGCGTGGTCATCAGCGCCACCGCCATGTTGGCGGCGAGCAGGCCGAAGTCGCCCGCCCCGGCACCGCGCAGCATGTTGATCAGGCCGAGCAGCGTGCCCATCATGCCGAAGGCCGGCGCGTAGGACGCCATGGCACGGAATACCGCAGCCTCCGCCGCCTCCTTGGCGCGCAGCTTGTCGATGCGCAGGCGCAACACCTGCACAATGTCGTCGATCGGCGTCATTACGTCGGTCGCCAGCTCGACGCCGAGGCGCAGGAACGGGTTGGTGATGGTCTCGATCTCGCGCGACAGGTCGCGGAAATTGCCTCGCGACCAGAGCTGGGTGACGGTGATCAGTTCCTCGATGTCGCGCTTCGGATAGAGCCGCTCGTTGCGCAGCACGGTGAGGAAGTTGCGGAACACCCGCATCACCTCGCCGAACTGGAACGACACGAAGGCGGCGGCGAAGGTGCCGCCGAGCACGACCAGCAGGCCGACCGGGTTCCACAGCAGCCAGGGATCGACGCTGCTCTCCAGCACCGCGACCGAGAGCACGCCGCCGGCGATCAGCAGTCCCGCGAGGGTGCCGAGGTTCATGCCGGACCCGGGGACCGCGCCGCCATACCCGACTGCGGCAGGGAGTAGCCCTTCTCACGGAATAGCCGAAGGCAGGCGTCCACGGCCGCGGCGTCGTAAAGGCGCCCGCGCCCTTTCCCGATTTCCTCCAGCGCCTTGTCCACGCCGATGCTGGGCCGATAGGGACGGTGCGCGCTCATTGCCTCGACCACATCGGCAACGGCGACGATGCGGGACTCCAGGCGTATCTCGTCGCCCTTGAGACTCCGGGGATAGCCGCTGCCGTCGAGCCGCTCATGGTGCTCCCTTGCGACCTCGGCAACCGGCCACGGGAAATCGATCCCGGCAAGCACCTCGTAGCCGGATTGAGCGTGACGCTGGATCAGCGCGTATTCGACTTCGCTGATCGCGCCGGGCCTGGTGAGGATCTCCGCCGGCACCGCCGTCTTGCCGATGTCGTGCAACGCGCCGGCAATGCGAAGTCCACGCTGGACATCGGCGTCCAGACCCATTTCCTCGGCGATGGCCGCGGCCAGATCGCCCACCGCCTGCTCGTGTCCGGCGGTGTACGGATCGCGCATCTCGACGATGCGCGACATTGCCGACGCGGTGTCCAGCAGCGTGTCCTCGAGCTGCGCCAGGTAGCGCTGCACGTCACGCTCGGCTTCCACGCGAGCGGAGATATCCTGCATCACGCCGACGATCTGGCGCCTGCCGTTGACGATGGCGGCTGCGCCGTGGACGGCGATGACGATCTCGCTGCCATCCTTCCTGAGACCCCTGGTCTGGTAGTGCGCCTCGTCGACCTCGCCGTCGATACGCCGGCGCACCACATCGGCGACCATCGCCCGATCCTGCGGCGCAATGAAATCCGTCACGGGCCGCCCGATGGTCTCGCCGGCTCCGTAGCCGAAAATCTCCTCCAGCCGGGGGTTGGCATAGACCACCCGGTCACGGTCGACGACGTAGACGCCGACCAGCGACTGTTCGGTGATCGCCCGGTAAAACGCCTCGCGATCGCGCAGATCCCGGGCGGTGCGCTCCCGCTCGGTGACGTCGAACGCCATGCTGAGCGCGACGCGGCGGTCGTCCGCCCAGCGGCCGAGGCCGACCGAGGTGAAGTCCCAGAGACGCTCGCTGCCGTCGGCGCAGTGGATCGGAAACAGGCCATCGTTCTGCCGCGTATCGTAGCCATAGGTGCGCGAGATCGCCTTCAATGCCCTCTCACCGTCACCGGACACCCGCGCGACCAATTCCTGCATGGTCGGGAACTCCTCGACCCGGAAGCCGGTAATTTCCGTCCACGCTCGGTTGACCGTCAGCACCTCGCCGTCCTCGGCGTGCACCACCATCGGCAGCGGCGCCTCATGCACCGCGTGGCGGAAGCGGTACTCGCTCTCCAGCAGTGCCGTCGCCTCGTCGGCGTCCATGACCGCCGCGAACTGCAGCTTACGGCCGCCGAGCAACACCGGTGCGGAGAAGACCAGCACGTCGCGCTGTTTGGCCCGGTCCTGCGCGCCGAGGGTGATAACGCCGGCGCGCGGCGTACCCGACCAGTCGATGCCGCCCAAGGCCGGATCGAGCGCGCGGTACGACATGGATCCCGCGCGTTCCCGCGACACGCCGAACAATTTCGCCGCGGCCGGATTCACGTCGACTACCCCGCCGGTCGCAGGGTCGAAGAGCACCATCGCCGTCGGATGCTGGTCGAACAGTGCGGCGTAACGCGCTTCCTGGGCGCGTCCGAGCTTGATCAGCAGGACGAACAGCACCACTCCGGTGAAGGCGACGAACGCGAGCCCCTTGAGCACTGACCCCAGAAAGAACGGGCCCGACGCCGGATCGGCCAGCCGCAACGCGAGGTCGGACCCGACGATCCAGACGACGCCCGCCACCGCGTAAAGCGCCGCCATCAGCAGGGCACGTTTCGGCCCCATTTGTGAGCTACTTCCCCGTTGCCGGTCGATAACCGTCAAGCTTCAGCTTGCTTGACGCGACCTTCACGCGATGGTGGCCCCACTTCCTGCCCGCGTCCATAAACCGGTATGCCGGATTCACAAAAGTTTAAAAATCCCCCAAGACACTGACATGTCGCATTTTCCCGTGCCTTCGGAACAACTGCAGCGGGCAAGCGGTTTCCGCAACGATCATCGAGGGAGGCGAATCTTGAAATATCCGACCTGCTTGCTGCCGGCCCTGCTGGCAGCCGTGCTTTTGGCGCCCGCAGCCGCCATTGCGGACACCGGGAAGGACCTGTCGCACGAGGAGGTGACCGAGTACTTCGGCGGCCTGGAATCGGACGCGCAGCGGCTGATCGGGGAGGGCGACTACGCCGGTTTCGTCGCCTGGGTGCGCGACGGCGTCACCGAGGAGGCCGTGTTCACCCTCAACGGGCTGGCACAAATGGGCGAACACCGGCAGGAGATAGACGTGCCCGGCCTGAACAAGCAGGTGCTGTTGCAACTCGGCCAGTTCGCCGCCGAGATCCTGTCGCAGATGCCGCGCGACCTGCTGACCGACTACGCCATCGACATCGAGGTCGCGAAGACGGAGCCGGTCGGGCCGCACTCGGCGCGGGCCAGGACCCGTATCGTCGAGACCGGCAAGCTGATGATGCCCGACATGACGGCCCCGCCGCAGGCCCGGGCACCAGGTCAGGCGCAGCAGATGCCCACGCCCAAGGCCTTCGAGGCGGTTGCCGAGTGCGAGCACCTGGTCCGCCGGCGCGACGCGGACAGCCCACTGCAGCTCGGCATGACGATGTGTCGGGTCGACGTGAAGCTGTGAACAGGATCAGGCGGGAGTGCTGGTGGAGCCGAGGGGAGTCGAACCCCTGACCTTCGCATTGCGAACGCGACGCTCTCCCGACTGAGCTACGGCCCCGCACCAGAGCGCATGGCGCCGCAGCGGGCGTCATGCGGACGGGATAATGGTTAGCGGCCCGGGTGGTGTCAAGCGATGCGGCACGGTCGCTCCGCCCGGCTTGCACCGCCGGAAGGCCGACGCTAGGTTGCCCGCAGGCTCCGCATCTCCGGCAGGTCCATGCACGCGGTCAATCCGTTCCTGTGGCTTATCGACACGGTCATCAGCCTTTTCATCTGGGCGCTGATCATCTCGGCGATCCTGAGCTGGCTGGTGGCGTTCGACGTGATCAACACGCGCAACCGGTTCGTCTACATGGTGGGCGACTTCCTCTACCGCATCACCGAGCCGGCCCTGCGGCCGATCCGCAACGTCCTGCCCAACCTGGGCGGTGTCGACCTCTCTCCGCTGGTCCTGATCATCCTGCTGCTGTTCGTGCAGCGACTGATATGGCAGGCGTTCCTCTAGACCCCGACGCTGCGTTCGTCCCGGTGAAGGAAGGCGTGATGCTCGCCGTGCGCGTGACCCCGAGGGCCGCGCGCGAACGAATCGAGGGGCTTGCCGCCGACGCCGGCGGGCACGTCGCCCTGAAGCTGGCGGTGACCGCACCGCCGGAGGACGGCAAGGCCAACGCCGCCATCGTGAAGCTGCTGGCAAAGGCCCTCAAACTGCCGAAGTCGGCGCTGTCGGTCACGGCCGGCGCCGCCGACAGGCGCAAGACGATCCTGCTGGCCGGCGATCCCGGGCGGCTGACGGCGGCGCTGCGGGACTGGATCGCCGGCACCGGAAGGAGGGCGGCATGAGCGACGTGGTGGGCCAGGGCCGCATCATCGACGGCAAGGCCATCGCCGCCGCGCTGCGCCACCGTATCGCCGGCGCGGCCGCCGGGCTGAAGGACCGCCACGGCGTGGTGCCGGGGCTCGCGGTGGTGCTGGTCGGCGACGACCCGGCGAGCCAGGTCTACGTGCGCAACAAGGCGCGCGCCTGCGACGAGGCCGGGATCGACAGCCGCACGCTGCGGATGTCGGACGAGACCACGCAGCACGCGCTGCTCGAGCTGATCGAGACGCTGAACGCCGACGCGTCGGTGCACGGCATCCTGGTGCAGCTGCCGTTGCCGCCGCAGATCACCGAGCGGGCGGTGATCGAGACGGTCGCGCCGTACAAGGACGTCGACGGTTTCCACGTCATGAACGCCGGGCTGCTGGCGATCGGCGGCGATGCGATGGTGCCGTGCACGCCGCTCGGCTGCACCATCATGCTGCAGGAGACGCTGGGCGATCTTTCGGGCCGCGAAGCCGTGGTGATCGGCCGCTCCAACATTGTCGGCAAGCCGATGGCGCAACTGCTGCTGCGCGAGAACTGCACCGTCACCGTGGCGCATTCGCGGACCCGCGATCTTCCCGCCGTCTGCCGGCGGGCCGACATCCTGGTCGCGGCGATAGGGCGGCCCGAGACGGTTCGCGGCGACTGGATCAAGCCCGGCGCGACGGTGATCGACGTCGGCATCAACCGCATCGAGCAGGACGGCCGGAAGCCGCGGCTGGTCGGCGACGTGGCGTTCGACGAGGCGGTGAAGGTAGCGGGCGCGATCACCCCGGTGCCGGGCGGCGTCGGGCCGATGACCATCGCCTGCCTGCTGGCCAACACGCTGACGGCGTGCTGCCGGCAGAACGGGATCAGTCCGCCGTCGCTGGCCGGCTGAGGCCACTCCAGCCCCAGCCCGTTCAGCTCCAGCCCGGGCGGTTGCGCATCGCCAGCGTCACCGCCAGCGGGATCGTCGTGGTGATCAGGATGGCGATGGCGCTCATCGCCATGCCGAGGCCGACCGAGCCCTGGTCGAACTGCTGCCAGATAAAGGTGGCGATCGTCTGGAAGCCCGTCGGGGCAACCAGGATGGACGCCACCAGTTCGCGCGACGCGATGGCGAACACCAGCAGCATCGCGGCCAGCATGCTGGGAAACACCAGCGGCAGCAGGATGCGCCGGAAAGCGGTGAACGCCGAGGCGCCGG
>JBBDQX010000158.1:0-5501 GCA_040905765.1 Acetobacterales bacterium | reverse complement strand
GGAAGCCCCTGCTGCATCGAACAGATACCAGACGCAGAAGACGAAGATCGCCGTAACGCCTGTCAAATGCCCGAGATCAACGCACAGCCTATAGGAACCGAATCGCCACTCCGACACGCGTCGCCTCCTACTTCCGGACGACGTCGCTGTACTGCTTGAGGGCCTGGAACTCCTCGTTCAGGGACGCGGATGTCTCCTCCGGACCGACCCAATCGTTCCCGATGTCGCTGCGCGGGAACCACCTCTGCGCACCCTTGGACTCCAGCGTCGCCTTGTAAGCTTCGACGAACCGCGCATAGCGCTCCGGATGCTTCTCCTTGAAGCTCTTGTGAGCGATGACGGCAATGACGTTGCCCCCCACGAGAGGTACGGTGACGCCGTACTTCGCCTTCAGCACGTCGTTGACCGGAGGCGCATCCCACTCCTTCGCCTTGGTTTTGCGGAAAACGGCGAGCGGCGTGATCTGGTCCTGAATCGTCAGCGAGCCTTGGGCGGCACTCACGCGCCAGTCGACGTGCCCGCCCAGGAGTGAGGCCCGTGCCGGCCCTCCACCATCATAGGTCACCCACCGAATACGATCCTGGGGAATGCCGAGCTTGTCGAGCAGGATGACCGAGGTGATGTGGGAGCCGCTGGCCGGCACCACGGCCGTCTTGATGGTGCCAGGCTCGGCACTTTTCATTGCATCGATGAGCTGCTCGAGCGTCTGGAACTTGCTGTTCTTGCCGGACATCAGCAGCGGATAGTCGCTCCACTGCGCATTGATGAAGTCGAAGTCCTCCCACTTGAACGGCGCGTCCATCACCAAGATGTTGTTGGCGAGATACGGCGTCGCCTGCATCACGAGGAAGTAGCTGCCATCATCCGGCTGCTGCAGGAACCAGGCAGCGCCGAGGGAGCCCGAGCCGCCGGGCTTGTTGACGACGTTCACTCGAACGTCGTTCAGCTGCTCCGGCAGGAATGATGCCAGGCCACGCGCCAGGCGGTCGGCACTGCCGCCGGGGTTGAACGGCACGACGAGCCGGATCCGGTCGTTGGAGGCGGGCCAGTCTGCCGCGTGAGCAGTACCCACGAGACCGGCGGTCAACAGGCCGGCAGCCGCCAAGGCTGTGAATGTTCTGCGTCTAATATCGAGCATGTTCCGTTTCCTCCTGGATTTTACCGCGGCCTCGACGCCCGCGTTTTGCACCTGGCCGGGACCTCTGGCCCCTCGCTGGCACCGTTGAGCGATGCTTCGGGATATTGAGAGAGTGCTACTTGAGAGTGACGCGGGCTGCGTCAGGTACGCCGTAGCGCTGCTCCATCTCCATGATCTCGTCCATGCGGAGCAGCTGGTGCCGATCGGCCCAGCCGGTCATGCCAGCCTCGTTGCCCCACATCTTTCCGGTCTTGCGGAAGTTGCGCAGGAGCTCCTGCGCGGCATGGATCGCCGCGCGCATGATGAAGTTCGGGTAGATCGCGATCTTGAATCCCAGCTTCTCGATCTCGTCTACCCCGAGAAACGGGGTCTTGCCGCTGCCGCCCATGTTGAACAGAGCTGGCACCGAGAAACGCCGGATGACCTCCTCCATCTCCTCGACCGAGCGAAGCTCCTCCACGAAGATGATGTCCGCGCCGGCCTCGACGTACTTCTCCCCGCGTTCCAGGGCACTCTCGAAACCTTCCACGGAGTAGGCATCGGTCCGCGCGATGATCGCGAAGTCGTCGTCCAGTCGGGCGTCGACCGCTGCCTTTATCTTGTTCGCCATTTCGTCGGCATCGACCAGCAGCTTGCCGCTGAAATGACCGCAGCGCTTCGGCCACTGCTGGTCCTCGATGTGGATCGCCGCGACGCCAGCCCGCTCGTAGGCCCGTACTGTGCGATGGACGTTGATCGGACCGCCGTAGCCTGTGTCCGCGTCGGCAATTACCGGCAGCTCGCTCGACTCGGCAATGCGCTGCGCATTGTCGACCATCTCGGTCATGGTGATCAGGCCGACATCCGCCATGCCGAGGCGCACCGAAGAGGTGCCGCTGCCGGTCATGTAGACGGCATCGAAGCCCTCGACCGCAACGATGCGCGCGTTCATGGCGTCCGCCACGCCCGGCGCAACAACAACGCCGGGCTCAGCCAGCAACTGGCGGAATCGCTTCGTCGGTTTCATTCGCTCCTCCATTAGGCCACGCTATGGTAGCGCTACCACCCACGTCCCGAAAGCAGAAATCGTAGCGCTGTCATGTTCGTGACATAGCTTTCAGTCTCCTATCCTCACCTCCCGTTGCAAAACGATCGTCCCTCCGGGCCGGCCAAGAACTCCGAGGCCGGATCCACTTCAGTCACCAGCAGCCGCTCCCTTGCCTGCGTGCACGCGACGTAGAGCAGGTGACCCTCGGTGTCGTAAAACCTCCTCGAGAGCGGTGTCGTCGCTGTCCTCCGCGGGCTCGGGCCCTCTGCCGTCGAGGTAGTCGAGGCCCAGCCGCGTCGCGTGGTGGCAAGCCATGAACCGTATCAGGTCAGATGCGGAAAGGCGCAGGCTCTCGCCGCCTCGCCTCACTGTGCCGCCTGCACGCCTTGCTCCGCCGGCACGATGGCGAGGCTTTGTCCGCCGAGATCGCGGAACGCCTTTTGCCGGCACGAGAACACGAGAATCTGAATGTCCTGTGCCTGGCGCGTCAGCGCATCGAACATCCGCTCGATCCGGTGGTCGTCCGTGTAAACAATGGCATCGTCGAGAATGACCGGCGCCGGTCGGCCGGCTCCCGCAAGAATGCGGGCGAACGCCAGCCGGACCAGCAGCGCGATCTGCTCCTGGGTGCCGCCCGAAAGAGACGAGAAGGTCTCCTCCTGCCCGTTGCGGACAAGCGCGGTGGGCAGAATTTCCTCGGCGTCGAACTGAAGCTCGGCATCCTCCCAGAGAAGCCGCAGAAGCGGTACGAGCTCCTGCTTGACCGGCTCAAGGTTCCGCCGCCTCTCGCGCTGATCCGTAGGCGTGAGATATCTCGCGAGCTGTTCGGCACAGTATTGAACTGCGAGATCCATGCGCCTGCCGCCCGTCATCGCCTCGACCTCTCCGGCGACGGAGGAGACAAGGTCGCGACGGGCCGTGCGGCCGGCGTCACCGTCGCTGTCGAGCCCCCCGGGTCCCTGCCGAACCCACAGAAGTCCTGCAGGCCCACCGTCTTTCGGGGACCTGAATGTCTCGCTTATCCAGGCCTCGGCATCGTCGGATTGCTTGAAGAGCTGTCCCGACCGCCAGACCCGCACCTCGCCGCTGCGGCTTCTGTTCCACCGCTTTTCGAGTCGATAGGAAGCGTCGTCGAGTTCCAGTTCCACCGCGACGGCGGGGTCGCCGCCGGCATACGGCACCAGCGCGCGGACTTCCCTGTCCCACGACTTTCGGTCCTTGAAGAAAAGCGCGTGCAGCGCGTCGAAGAATGTGGATTTTCCCTGCTCGTTCGGCGCGCACAGCACACTCAGGCCGTCTCCGATCCCGTCGATCTGAACCGGGTCCGTGAAACGGCGCACGTTGTGGAGCCGGACCGACCGCAGTCTCATTCCGCACGCTCCCGGACCAGGCTGTAGAGGCGGTTGAGCGCAGCCTCTGCGACCTTCCGTTGCTCCTGGTCATGAACCGGGTCCTGCGCTTCCGCGAGAAGGCCCTCGGCAGCCAGCCGAAGCGCGCCGCGGCTGTCGATTTCGTCGAGGTGCTCTGCCTGGTATTCCGTGCCCAGTTGACCGTCGTCGTACTCAAGGTGGCAGAACTCGGGCGCGGCAGCGGAGACCGCCCCGGACAGTTCAACGCGATGAGGAAGACGGGCCCAGCCCGTGCAGATCAGCCGCAACAACGTGTCGCGCCGCGCGGGCCCTTTGGCTGGCAACACTCTCTCGAGCGCTTCCAGCGGATCCTGTTCAGGCGTCAGCGACAGCTCCACGGTGCCCCATTCGAACCGGCCCGTCCTGATTTCCTCGACCACGGGCGGCGCGCCCGGGCCCGGCAGTGTCACGGCAAGACAGACTCCGCAGCCCGAATGTCTGAACCGGTCGCGCTCGGGCGTCCCGGAATAGTGCGTCCGTTCGCCGATCCGGACGTGCCCGTGCCAGTCCCCCAGGGCGAGATAATCGAGCCGGGCGGTCTCGGCCCGATCCGGGGCGATCACTGCCGCGTCGCCATCCTCCGATCCGAAGTCGTGTACCCCGCCGTGCGCAAGCCCGATCCGCAGATGGCCGTCGGATGTCTCGGCCTCGGGCATCCATGCCGTGGGATCTTCCGCGGCGCGGCGCCGCCGGCAAGGTGTCGGCAGAAGTGTCACGCCGCCCGCCATCTTGCATGGCGCGGCGGCGGTGAGCAGGTGAACGTTCTCCCGTGCCAGTTCCCCCAGCCTTGCCCATAGCGCCTCCGCGGCGAGGCTGTCGTGATTGCCCGGAATGATCCACCACTGCAGCGTTGGATCCGACGCCATGGCGTTGAGAGCCTGCCGCCATACCGGGTCCGACGGCGTTTCCGTATCGAAGAGATCGCCGGCGATCAGCAGATGCTGCGCTCCATGGCTGCGCGCGGCGTCCGCTAGGGCCGCCAGAGCCTCGTGCCGCGCCTCCACGAGGCGCCCCCGCACCTCTTCGGGCATGTTCCCGAACCGACGCCCAAGGTGCAGGTCGGCCGAATGTATGAAACGGAACTCGGTCACGATCGCGCTCCCCCTTCCTCATATTTGCGCTGCGCAGGCGCGGCAATCGGAAATGTTCCCTCTGTCACCGCGCCGCGACCCGGAACGGTCACCCGTGCAGGTCGTCCAGGAACTCCGACGCCGGATCCACGCCGCTCACCAGCAGCCGCTCCCGTGCCCGCGTGCAGGCGACGTAGAGCAGGTGCCGCTCAGTGTCGTAGACCTCCTCGAGGTCGGCGTCGTCGCCGACCGCCTCGATCCGCTCCTGCAACGGCAGCACTTCATCATCGCAGGCAACGACGGCGACGGCGCGAAACTCCAGCCCCTTGGCGAGGTGCATGGTCGCCAGCGCGATGCGGCCCTCGGTCACCTCGACCTTATCGGACAGCTCGACAAATTCTGCCCCGGCGGCCTTGGCGGCGGCGCGGGCCCGTTTCATTAGAGCTGGCGTGCGCACGAAGATGCCGAGCTCATGTGGCGCGACGCCGTCGCCCAGCAACCGCCGGAGCCATGCCCCGACCGCTTCAGCCTCCTCCTCGGGCGAATCGAACACGTCGACCTGGGGCGCGGGGCCGTTGAACACCGACACCGTTCCGCGGCGGCTCTCCTCGTTGCCGTCCACGTCCGCGATCGCCACCGGCAGCAGCCG
Source organism: Acetobacterales bacterium (assembly GCA_040905765.1). Taxonomy (GTDB): domain Bacteria; phylum Pseudomonadota; class Alphaproteobacteria; order JBBDQX01; family JBBDQX01; genus JBBDQX01. The sequence continues at coordinate 208 of JBBDQX010000158.1, read as the reverse complement.
GTGAACCTGGCTGCGGACCGTCCGTGCGCCACGCCACTGCGCGCTCCAGCGGCTCTTTCCGAACCACCAGGACAGTTCTGTGCCCTCGAGGCGAGGTTGAGCCTCGGCCTTCTTGTTCGTGGATGGCACTTCGCCTGTCAGCAGGACGGTCCAATGGGATTGAGGTCGGGGCTGTAGGGCGGCAGGAAGAGGCGGTGTGCGCCGGCGT
>JBBDQX010000157.1:0-5504 GCA_040905765.1 Acetobacterales bacterium | reverse complement strand
CAGCGCGACATGCCGTGCGCGGCGCTGCTCCGCCGACTCCATCAGCCGCGCGATCTCGGCCAGCAGGGTCCCCTCGCCCACCGCCTCCACCGTCAGGCGCAGCGGTCCCGTCAGGTTCACCGTCCCGGCGAAGACCCGCACCCCGGGCGCCACCCAGGCCGGCACCGATTCGCCCGAGATCAGCGCGGCGTCGACATCGGACTCGCCCTCGACCACCCGGCCGTCCACCGGCACGCGCTCGCCGGCGGCAATCAGCAGCGTGTCGCCCGCCCGCACCGCCTGCGGCGGCACGCTGCGGGCGCTGCCGTCGGGATCGACGATCCGTACCGAAGCGGCGCGCAGCGCCAGCAGCCGCTCCGCCGCCGAACGCGCACGACCCCGGGCGCGGGCGTCGAGGAAGCGGCCGACTAGCAGGAAGAACAGCAGCGCCGTGGCGGAGTCGAAATAGGCGTGCTCCGCCCCGCGCAGCGTCTCGACCAGGCTCATGCCGGTGGTCAGCAGCACCGCCAGCGAGATCGGCACGTCCATGTTCAGGGCGCGCGACCGCAGCGCCGACAGCGCCGAGGCGAAGAACGGCCGCCCGGCGTAGGCGACGGCGGGCAGTGCGATCAGCGCCGAGACGCCGTGCATCAGGTCGCGCGTCGCCGGCCCCATGTCCTGGAAGTGCCCGGCCCAGACCGAGACCGACAGCAGCATGATGTTGCCGGCGGCGAAGCCGGCCACCGCCATCGCCCGCAGCAGCGCCTTCTCCCGCACCGCGGCGGCGCCGTCGAGCAGGTCCGGGTCGAACGGCATGACGCGAAAGCCCAGCGCCTCGACCGCGGCGACCAGGGCGGGCGCCGCCGCCGGTCCGCCGGTCCAGCTCACCGACAGCTTGCGCGCCGTGACGTTGACCCGTGCCGCCTGCACTTCCGGGCGTTCGGCCAGCGCCCGCTCGATCCGCTGCGCGCAACCGGCGCAGTGGATGCCCTCGACCATCGCCTCCATCCGCGACAGCCCGTCCTCGGCGTCGCGCACATAGGGCGAGAGGTCCGCCGAGCCGGCGGCGAGCGAGCTCATCGCCCGGCCCCACGCGACACTACGCGCACCGTCCGGCGGTAGGTGTCGGCGCCGGCGCGCGCCTCGATCCGCACGTCCCAGATGCCCGGCAGCGGCAGCCTCACGGGCACGGCGTAGCTGCCGACAGCCCTCTCCGGCACCGCGAGGTCGAGGTCGTAGCCCTCGTGCGTCGGCCGCACCAGCCGCGCCGTCACCGCCGCGCCGCCGAACGGTCGGCCGGCCGCGTCACGCAGTTCGACGTTCAGGCCCTCGCTCCCGTCCGGCAGCCGCGCCAGTCCCGCCTCGACTTTCCAGCCGAGCGCCTGCTGACGGGCATCGGCCTCCAGCACGGCGTTGTAGTGGTTGCCGCGAATATAGGCTTCGCGCGTCTCCAGCCCGGTCCAGCTCGACAGCGCGAAATAGGTGAGCGTGGCGTTGGCGGCGATCACCACGGCGAAGCCGCCGACGAACACCCACGGAATCCACCCCGACCGTACCCCCGTCGTCACGTCAGTTCCTCCTCGGTGCCCGGAACACCGTCGCGGCCTGCCCCGCCTCGCCGGTGCCCCCCTGTTCCTGCAGCACGAAGGTGAATTCCGTCGTCTCTCCCCCGATCGCCTCCGGCGGACGCCGCACGAAGACGCGTTGGGTCGCCACCGCATCTGGCGGCGCGACGAAATGAAGCGAGTCCCCCTCGCCTTCCTGCCCGACCGCGCGCAGCCGCGCCCCCGGCAGCCCCTCGACCGTCAGGACGAAGTCGCGCGATTCGCGCAACGGGTTGAGAATCTTGACCGTATACGCATTGCGCACCGACCCGTCCGACAGTTCAACATACAACGGATTCCGGTCGTGCTGAACGTTCAGATCGAGCCGCGGGCGGGTCGCCAGCGTCAGGCTCATGATCCCCGCCACGGTCAGCAGCAGCACGGCGTAGGCCAGCGTGCGCGGCCGGATCATGTGAAAGCGCGCCGTCCGCCCCTCGGCGCGGGCGGCCTGACGGGTCAGGCTGTCGTAGGTGATCAGCTTCGTCGGCCCGCCCCCACGCGCGCCATGATGTCGTTGCAGGCGTCGATGCACAGGCCGCAGCCGATGCACTCCAGCTGGTTGCCGTCGCGGATGTCGATGCCGGTCGGGCAGACGGCGATGCACTGCTTGCAGTCGACGCAGTCGCCACGACCGTCCCGGCCCTGCTCCTTGCGCACCGGCCCGCGCGGCTCGCCGCGCCAGGCCTCGTAGGTGACGACGGCGGTGTCCTCGTCGGTCATCGCCGACTGGAATCGCGGCCACGGGCACATGTAGGTGCAGACCTGCTCGCGCGCGATGCCGCCCAGCAGGTACGTCGACGCCGTGAACAGCCCGACGAAGTACAGCACGGTGGTCGGGAACTGCAGCGCCAGCAGGTCGCGCGCCAGCGTCGGTGCGTCGTTGAAGTACATCACCCAGGCGCCGCCGGTGAGCACCGAGATGACGATCCAGGCGGCGTGCTTCGCCGCCTTCTTCGCCGCCTTGCGGACGGTCCACGGCCCCTTGTCGAGGCGGATGCGCGCCGCGCGGTCGCCCTCGATCAGCCGCTCGACCCACATGAACAGGTCGGTCCATACCGTCTGGGGGCAGGCATAGCCGCACCACACCCGGCCGAGCAGCGAGGTGGCGAGGAACAGGCCGAGCGCGCCCATGATCAGCAGGCCGGCGAGGTAGTAGACCTCCTGCGGCCAGATCTCGATCCACAGGAAGTACGCTCGCCGGTGCGGCATGTCGACGAGGAAGGCCTGGTCCGGCGCCCCCGGCCCGCGGTCCCACCGCAGCCACGGCGCGAGGTAATAGATCGCCAGCAGCACCGTCAGCGCCGCCCACTTCAGGCGCCGGAAGGTGCCGGCGACGCGCTTCGGGTATACACGCACCCGCGGTGCGAACAACGGCTTCGCGCGACGCTGCTCGTTGACGGAGACGGCGTCCTCGACGGGAATGTCCTGTATCGTCATCGTCCCTGGCCTTCCGGCCGGCATGGGCGGGCGACGCTATTCGCCCCCGCCCAGCGAATGCACGTAGACGGTCAGCATCTTCAGCGTCGCCTCATCGAGGCGCCCGCCCCAGGCCGGCATCACGCCGTGCTGGCTGCGGCGCAGCTGCCGCACGATGTCCTCTCGCTCGCCGCCATAAAGCCAGATGCGGTCGTTGAGCGCCGGAGCGCCGAGTTCCCTGTTGCCGCTGCCGTTCGCGCCATGGCAGGCGGCGCACTGCTCGCCGAACAGGGCCGCGCCGGATGGCGCCGCGGCGTAGCCGGCCTGCAGTCCCGAGAGCGCGAGCACATAGTCGGCGAGGTCGCCGATCTGCTCGGCGGTGAGTATCCCGTCCGCGCCGTAGTTCGGCATCAGGGAGAAGCGCGTCTCGCGGTCCTGCTCCCAGCGGATGCCGTGCCGCAGCGTCGTCAGGATCGCCTCCGGCGTTCCGCCCCACAGCCAGACGTCGTCGATCAGGCTAGGATAGCCGGGGCCGCCGGCACCGCCGCTGCCGTGGCAAGGCGCGCAGTTGTCGAGGTACGACGCACGACCGCCGGCGACGGCGATTTGCCGGAGGTCGGGATTGCCCAGTATCTCCCCGAGCCCGGCCTGCGCCACTGCGGCGAAGGCCTGCCCCTGCGACGAACGCACGTCCTCCAGTTCCGCCCGTAACGCGCTACGGGTGCTGTAGTCAAGCACCCCCTGCGTATAGCCGGTCAGTCCGGGGATCGCGGGGTACAGGATGAAGTACCCGAGCGACCAGACGATCGTCGCGTAGAACACATAGAGCCACCACTTGGGCAGCGGCGTATCCAGTTCGCGGATGCCGTCCCACTCGTGGCCGGTCATCTCGGTGCCGGTGATCTCGTCCTTCTCGCCCTTGGTCGGCATCGTCCCTCTCCTAGCGCCCCTCGCGGCGCCCGTCGTCGTCGCGCTTCCCGCCGTCCTTGTCCTTGAACGGGATGGAGGCGTAGTCCTTCATTTGCTGCTTGCGGCGGCGCGACGGCCAGTAGGCCCAGGCGACGATGCCGACGAACAATGCCGTGAACAGCACTATCCAGATCGGATAGAGCGCGGTGGCGAGGTCTCTCAGCATCGCGCGCCTACTGCTCCAGGTCCTCGGGGCGCACGTCGGAGAAGTCGACCAGCGTGCCCAGCATCTGCAGGTAGGCGACCAGCGCATCCATCTCGGTCGGCGCGCCCGGCACACCGTCGAAGTCGGCGACCACCGCCTTCGGGTAGCGCGCCAGCAGGTCGCCGGTGTCGGCCTCGGGGTCGGCCTGCGCCAGCAGGTCGGCGCGGGCGTTTTCCACCATCTCGTCGCTATAGGGCACGCCGACCATCCGGTTCGCCTTCAGGTGATCGGCGATGTCGTTCACGAACACGCGGCGCTCGTTCAGGAAGGCATAGGCCGGCATGATCGACTCCGGCACCACCGAGCGCGGGTCGGTCAGGTGCCCGACATGCCATTCGTTGGAGTATTTGCCGCCGACGCGCGCGAGGTCCGGCCCGGTGCGCTTGGAGCCCCACTGGAACGGGTGGTCGTACATGCTCTCGGCCGCCAGGCTGTAGTGGCCGTAGCGCTCGACCTCGTCGCGAAAGGCGCGGATCTGCTGCGAGTGGCAGCCGTAGCAGCCCTCGCGGATGTAGATGTTGCGGCCCGCCAGCTCGAGCGGCGAATAGGGACGCACGCCCTTCACCCGCTCGATCGTGCTCTCGATGGTGTACAGCGGCACGATTTCGACGATGCCGCCGATCGCCACCGTGATGAGCGTCAGCACGAGCAGCAGCGGCAGGCTCTTCTCGATGGTCGCGTGACGGAACATGGCCCGGTCCTCCCGCGCTACTCGGCCGGCGCCATCGACGGCGCTGTATAGCCGGCTTCCTGCCGGACATCGCCGCGAACCGTGCGCCAAAGGTTGTAGACCATCACCAGAGCGCCGGTCAGGAACAGCAGGCCGCCCAGCGCCCGGATCAGGTAGAAGGGATAGAGCGCCTCGACGGTCTCAGAGAAGGCGTATTGCAGGAAGCCCAGCTCGTCGTAGGCGCGCCACATCAGGCCCTGCATGATCCCCGCCACCCACATCGCGACGATGTAGAGCACGATGCCGATGGTGGCGATCCAGAAGTGCAGGCTGACCAGCTTCAGGCTGTACAGGCCCGGCCGGTTCCACAGCCGCGGCACAAGGTAGTAGACGGCGCCGAAGCTGATGAACGCCACCCACCCGAGCGCGCCGGAATGGACATGGCCGATGGTCCAGTCGGTGTAGTGCGACAGGCCGTTGACGGCGCGGATCGACATCATCGGCCCCTCGAACGTGCTCATGCCGTAGAAGCCGACCGAGGCGACCATCATCCGCAGCACCGGGTCGGTGCGCAGCTTGTCCCAGGCGCCCGACAGGGTCATCAGGCCGTTGATCATGCCGCCCCAGGACGGCATCCACAGCATGATCGAGAAGGTCATGC
>JBBDQX010000156.1:0-5527 GCA_040905765.1 Acetobacterales bacterium | reverse complement strand
CCTCCCGTCACGGAAGTCTCCCGTCATTCCACGGATCGGGTCCACTATGACTCTTCGGATATTTGCGACCGCCGCTGCGCTTGGCGCCCTGATCGGGACCTGCAGTGCACAGGCCGACACGGCCGGCGACGTATTGCGCGGTGGCCTGCCGATATCGCTTTCCGGCAGCTATCTCGCCGCCCGGAGCGCCGACACGGCCCAGGACTTCAAGGCCGCTTCGACCTATTTCAGCGCCGCGCTCGGCTATGACCCCGAGAATCCCGTTCTCCTTGAACGCGTTCTCCTTCTCCAGGTCGCCAATGGCGAACTCGAATTCGCGGAAGCCTATGCCGACCGGCTGGTTGCCCTCGACGCCCGCAACCCGCTCGCCCGCCTCCTCCGTGCCGTCGGGGCGATCAGGGACGGTGAGTTCGAAAAGGCTCAGTCGGAACTGGTGCAGACGGCACAGGCGCCGCTTGCCGTCCTGACCAGCGGCCTCCTCGGCGCATGGGCGTCGGAAGGGCTGGGGCGGGTCGACGAAGCCAAGGCGAAGATCAAGGGACTGAGCGGGCCGAGCTGGTACGGCATCTTCAAGGATTACCACACCGCCATCATCGCCGACCTGAACGGGCAGACCGACGAGGCCGTAGCGGCCATCACGACGGCATTCGAAACCGACGGCGCGGCGCTCCGTGTGGTCGAGGCCTATGGACGAATCCTGGCGCGGGCTGGATTGCGCGACAAGGCGATCGCCGGCCTCGCGACTTTCCTCGCCGAACAGCCGAACCAGCCGGTCATCGGCGAACTGCTTCTCGCCCTGAAATCCGGCGTGACACCCGATCCGGTCGTCGCAAATGTTCGCGAGGGCGCCGCGGACCTTCTCTACGGTCTCGGCTCGGCGATCGGCACCGACCAGGGGCCGGAGCTTTCCGCCGCCTATTTGCAGCTCGCCCGGCACCTCGTACCGGAGTCGGACCTGACAATCATGGCGCTTGGCGACCTCCTCCTCCTCTCCGATCATTGCGAGGACGCCATCGCGGTCTACGACGAGGTCCCGGCCAGCTCGAAGCTCCGCCGCAACGCGGACATCCAGAGCGGCCTTTGCCTCGACCTTCTCGAGCGTACCGACGAGGCGGCGAAGCATATCAAGCGCGTCATCGACACAAACTCCGCCGACATCGAGGCGGTCACGGCGCTCGGCAATATCTACCGCGGGCGGGATCGCTTCGCCGAGGCGGCCGAGGTCTATACGCGCGGCATCGCGACGATCAAGCAGCCGGTGGCAACCGACTGGCGGATCTTCTATTTCCGCGGCGTGTCGTACGAACGCAGCAAGCGCTGGAAGGAGGCCGAGGCCGATCTCCTCAAGGCGCTGGAGCTCAACCCCGACCAGCCGCAGGTGCTCAACTACCTCGGCTACTCCTGGGTCGACATGGGGCTGAACCTCGACAAGGGCCTCGACATGATCAAGAGCGCCGTCGACCAGCGGCCGAATGACGGCTACATCGTCGACAGCCTCGGCTGGGCCTATTACCGGCTCGGCCGGTACGAGGATGCCGTCGAGCAGCTCGAACGGGCAGTCGAACTGAAAGCCGACGATCCGGTCATCAACGACCATCTCGGCGACGCCTACTGGCAGGTCGGGCGCAAGCTCGAGGCCACCTTCCAGTGGCACCACGCACGTGACCTCGATCCCGAGCCTGCGGACCTCGCGAAGATCGTCAAGAAGCTCGAGAACGGTATCGCGTCCAATGACGGGAAAGACGGCTGATCCTGTCTCGGCGCTGATCTTCGAGGTTTCATCGAAAGTCGAGACTGCCCGGGCGAAGATCAATCTTGCCCTGCACATAACCGGCCGGCGCGTCGACGGGTATCACCTCCTCGACAGCCTGGTGGTGTTCGCCGAGGTTGCCGACACGATTCGCGCGGCGCCGCTTGAAGAGGGCTTCGTCGACCTTGTCGTGGACGGCCAGTTCGGCGGCGATCTCGAGCACGGCACCCCGACGGACCGCAACCTCGCCTACCTGGCAGCCGATGCCCTTATTCACGCTTCGCCCGGCCGGCGGATGAACGGCGTCCGCCTTCTCCTTACGAAGCGGCTGCCGATCGCTTCCGGGCTCGGTGGCGGCTCGGCCGACGCGGCGGCGACGCTTCGTCTCCTCAACCGGTTCTGGGGGCTCGGGCTCCCGGCCGCCCAGCTTGCCGAACTAGGCGTTGGCCTCGGCGCCGACGTGCCGTGCTGCCTCGTTTCGCGGCCGCTCCGGGCCGAGGGGATCGGCGAGCGGATTACGCCCCTCCCCGGTATTCCATCGCTGCCGATCGTCATTCTCAATCCCGGTGTCGCGCTCGAAACCCGCTCGGTCTTCCGCCGTCTGCCCGATGCAGAGCGGAAGCCAATGGGAGCCATCCCGAAGGGCTTCAAATCGATCATGGAGTTTGTTCTCTGGCTCCGGCGGACGCGGAACGACCTTTATGAGCCGGCGAACGCCCTTGAGCCGGCGGTCGGCAAGGCGGTGAGAGCGCTCGCCGCCGACCCGGAATGCCTGTTCGCACGGATGTCCGGCTCGGGGGCGACGGTCTTCGGCATTTTCCTGTCGGCCGAAGCCGCCGACCGCGCCGCGACGCGAATCCATGCATCGCGGCCGGACTGGTGGCTGGCTGTCACCCGCACCGCAGGCTCGTGAACGCGCTGGCGTGCTAGGCTCAGGCATGCGGCGACGGAGGGCGGCGAATGGCGAAGTCACCCGAGAAGAAAGCGTTCGTGCCGGTCCGCTTCGCGGTCCTGACCGTCTCGGATACGCGCGACATCGCCGGCGATCGTTCAGGCGCGACCTTGGCCGAGCGGATCGAGGGCGCCGGGCACGTGCTCGCCGCCCGCGACATCGTCACCGACGACATCCGGAAGATCCGCGCGATCGTCAAACGCTGGATCGCCCAGCCAGACATCGACGTGGTGATCACTACCGGCGGAACGGGATTCACCGGCCGCGACGTGACCCCGGAAGCGGTCGAGCCGCTCCTCGACAAGCGGATGGACGGCTTCTCGGTCGTCTTCCATATGATCAGCTACGGCAAGATCGGGACCTCGACGATCCAGTCGCGGGCGCTTGCCGGGCTGGCGAGGGAGACTTTCGTCTTCTGCCTGCCCGGCTCGCCGGGCGCCTGCCGGGACGCCTGGGACGGCATTCTCGCCAACCAGTTCGACTTGCGCCATCCGCCGTGCAACTTCGTCGAGATCATGCCGCGGCTCGACGAGCACCTGAAGCGGACGAAGCTCCGGAAGGCGACGGCATAGCTAGCGGCGGAGGAGGCGGTCGTCGAAGGCGACCAGGATATCCGACGCGATCCTCACGCGCGACGCGTCCGGATGGGCGGGGTTGAGCAAAAAGTTCGAGGCGGCTGGGACCAGCACCGACGGCACGCGCAGCAGGGCGTGGACGTTGGACGTGAAGAAGCTGTCACTCGACGCACGAGTCGTCGCCTTGTCGTGACGCCATCCCGGGTGGAGCCTATCAAGGTCGGCCTCCGGCAATTCATCGAAGGCGAGATCGTCCGGCACGTCAACAGAAAGCAGCCGGAAGTTCCTCGGAATGTCCTCGGGGTCGATCTCAAGGTGGACGAGCGTCTCGACGAGGGTCAGAGCCGGATGCTCGGCGAGGTAGACCACACGCTGGCCGAGGCGGTGCCAGCGGCCTTCGGCGAGCCTTCCTCCCTCACCCGAAAGGTCAGCGTGGTTTGATATGCGCCAGAGGGGCATGGCCGTTCAGGCGAACATGCCGTGGTCGATCCGGTGCAGCAACTGCTCGACAGTGCGGCCACCCGCCTCGCTGGCGAGGAAGGCCAGCGGCGTCGAGCCGTTCAGCTCGCGCTTCGGCTTCCTCAACCAGCGATGAGCCTTGGCATCATCGCCGAACACTTGCCGTGCAAGATCGGCGGTCCGGGCGAGGCGGAGCGCCTTGTCGGTCTCCTCAACCGTGAGGGGCTCCTTCCGTGCCTGCCTTCGCGCCAGGGTCCGCTTCGGTACGACCAGCTCGAAAATCTCGGCCTCGGAATATGCGCCGGCGGCGAGCAGATCGACGGCCTCGGTCGTCGCACGCGGCGCGGGGTTGTTCGCAGCAGCATCGCCGAAGATCGCCCGCAGGAGCTTGTCTCCGGGCAGTTCCTTCGGCGCACCGCCGGTCGATGCTTGCGAGCGCTTCCGCATGACTGCCGACCTCGTGCCACTTGCCAACGATAGCGTACAAAGTGGCATATGGGGCAGCCGATGTCGAGCGCAACCCTCACGCGGCGAATCGGCCGATCAGGCGCGGTGGCAGCCGGAGGACGAAAACAGCGAGACAGGCGGCATTGCGGATCGCCGCGCCGAAGCCGACCGCCTTGCGGCTCGAACTCCGCACGAAGGCGCGCGAGTGGAGAAGGGTCAGCCGCCGCCGGCCGATGCGGCGGGAAAGGTCGACGCTTTCCATCGCCGGAAGCGCACGGTGGCCGCCAACACTCCGGTAAAAGGCGCGCGAGAGGAGGAGGCCCTGGTCCCCGTAGGGCGCGGCGAACAAGCGCGAGCGGAGGCGCGCCAGCCACTCGGCGCGGCGTGCGCGGAAGCCCGCCTCGACACGGCCAAGGCGGAAGGCTGCCGCCGATTCGCGTCCCCTCCCCGACATCAGAGCCTGATCGAGAAAGGCGAGGACTTCGCCCTGCCAGTTCGCTTCGAGCACCGAAGACGGGGCGAGGAACAGGAGCCATTCGGACCGCGCCAATTCCGCGGCGTGGCGGAGCCCATCACCGCCGGCGCCCCTGACGACAGTGCATCCCGCGACATCGGCGACGACCAATGTCCCGTCCTTCGACCCGGCATCGACGACGATGGCTTCGCTGATGATGCCCTCGGTCACTGCCGGAACGAGCGCGGCGAGGGTCATGGCGAGCCCCGCCTCGTCATCCAGCGTCGGGATAATTGTCGTGATCATCGGGCTTCATAGACCGGCCACGCCGGCATTTCGACCCACTTGCGACGGGAACCAAGGCCACACCATATTTGTTCTTGCTTTGTTCCTGTATACGACCTAGGAATCTATTCATGTCCTCGTTACGCCACCGATTCGCCGCAGAGAGCGTCGCCCCCGCTCGGTCGGTCGAGGACTTTGTCGGCGTGCGTATCGACCCCGAGCGGCGACGGGGTCGTGGCGCCGAGACCAACCGCTCCGGCCGTTTCGAGCCGCAGGCGCGCGAGATCGTCGACGACGGCTGGAACTCGGTCGAAGAGTTGCCGCCGCTGAAGACCACCGTGCAGGAAGAGCGGCCGCGGAAGATCATCACCACCAACGACTCGCCGGACATTTCCTTCGACCGGTCGATCAACCCCTACCGGGGCTGCGAGCATGGCTGTGCCTACTGCTTCGCGCGGCCGACGCACGCCTACATGGGCCTCTCGCCGGGGCTCGACTTCGAGACGCGGCTTTTTGCCAAGCCAGGTGCCGCGAAGCTCCTCGAACGCGAGCTGGCCAAGCCCGGCTACGAGCCGCGGACGATGGCGATCGGCACCAACACCGAC
>JBBDQX010000155.1:0-5557 GCA_040905765.1 Acetobacterales bacterium | reverse complement strand
GCTCCGATATCGTGAAAGCCATCGCGCTCGGCGCCGATCTGGTCATGTCCGGCCGCCCGACGCTGTGGGGCGCGGCCGCCGCCGGCGCGGACGGCGCCTACCGTGCCCTCGAAATCTTCCAAAAGGAAACCAGCCGCATCATGGCGCAGCTCGGCCTCAATCGCGTCGAGGAGATCGGCCCGCACATCTTCTGGAACCCGCCCGACTGGGTGCCTAAACCCGACGCCGCGCTGAAGGCGGCGGCGGAGTAACGCGCGATGGTACGCGCGTCGTTGGGGGATACGCTGGGCGCCTACAACATCGAGGACCTGCGCCGAATGGCGAAGAAGAAGCTGCCGCGCGGCATCTTCGAATACGTCGATTTGGGTGCGGAGGACTACATCGCGCTTCGCAACAACCGCGATGCCTATACCCACCTCAAGTTCAAAAACCGCGTGCTGATCGACATGTCGGCGCGCTCCACCGCGACGGAAATCTTCGGCCATCGCATCGCCATGCCGTATGCGATCTCGCCGACCGCGTCCGCCGGCTTGATGCACGAGGGCGGCGAGGTCGGCCTCGCCCGCGCCGCAGCAAAGATGGGCATCCCGTGCACGGCCGCGACCAGCGCACTCACGTCGATGGAGGAGATCTGGGAGAAGGCCGGCGGCAATCTCTGGTTTCAGCTTTACATGTGGGTCGACAGGGACCTGCGCCGGAAGTTCGTCGAGCGCATCAAGGCCGTCGGCTTCGAGACACTGCTCGTCACCGTCGACGGCTCCGTCGGCGCCAACCGCGAGCATAACGACCGCAACGGTTTCTCCATGCCGCTGCGCTACCGCCCGAAGATGATCGCGCAAGTCCTGGCGAAGCCGGGCTGGTGCCTCGACGTCCTCATGCCGCAATATTTAAAACGCGGCGCCTTTTGCAAGGTGAACTACCCGCCGGAAATCAACGGCAAGCTCACCGACCGCGCCGTCGAGCATTTGCTCACCAAGCCCGACAGCCAGTGTTGGGAGGACATCAAGCGCATTCGCGACGTGTGGCCCGGCAATCTTTTGGTGAAGGGCTTGCAAAGCGCCGAGGACGCGGTGCTGGCGAAGGAGCACGGCCTTGAGGGCGCGGTGCTCTCGAACCACGGCGGGCGCTATCTCGACGGCGCCCCGTCGCCGCTGCAGGTCGTTGCCGAGACGCGCGCCGCCGTCGGCGGTAACTTCAAGCTCATCATCGACAGCGGCCCGCGCCGCGGTTCCGATATCGTCAAGGCCATCGCGTGCGGCGCCGACATGGTTATGTCCGGCCGTCCGACGCTCTGGGGTTCGGCGGTCGCGGGCGAGAAGGGCGCGTATCGCGCCCTCGAGATATTCCAAGCCGAGATGGATCGGGTAATGGCGCAGCTTGGGCTCAATTCCGTCGAGGAGATCGGCCCGCACATCTTTTGGAATCCGCCCGACTGGGTGCCGAAACCCGACGCCGCGCTGAAAGCGGCGGCGGAATAGACCGTTTGAAGGAGGGAGTCATGTCCGAACCGGTTCGGTGCGTCATTCTGCGCGGCGGCACCAGCAAGGGCGTTTATTTGCGCGCGGCCGATCTGCCGTCCGACCCCGCCGCGCGGGATAAAGCCATCCTCGGCATTTTCGGCTCGCCCGACAAGCGCCAGATCGACGGCCTCGGCGGCGCCGATCCGCTGACCAGCAAGGTCTGCGTCGTCGGCCCGCCGCCGGCGGACAAGCCGCATGCGAAGGATGCGCAACTCACCTATACCTTCGGCCAGGTCGAGATCGACCATCCCGAGGTCGACTACCGCTCGCTGTGCGGCAACCTGACCTCCGGCGTCGGCGCCTATGCGCTGTGGGAGCGGCTGGTCGAGCCGGTCGAGCCGGTCACCTCGGTGCGTATCTACAACACCAACCTCGACCGCATGCTAACGGTAGACGTGCCGGTGAAGGACGGCGTGCCGCAGGAAGCCGGCGACTACGCCATCCCGGGCGTGCCGGGGACGGGCGCGAGGCTGCAGGTCGACTTCGCCGACACCGCCGGCGGCACCACGGGAGCGTTGCTGCCGACCGGCAACCCGACGGACCGGCTCGATGTGCCTGGCGTCGGCATCATCGAGGTATCGCTGGTCGACATCGGCAACGCGCATGTTTTCGTCCGCGCCGCCGATCTCGGCCTGACCGGCACCGAGACGGCAGCGGAGATCGACGCCGACCGCGACCTGGTCGAGAAGCTGGAGCGCATCCGCGGCGCCGGCGCGGCGGCGATGGGCATGATCGACAATCCGGCGATGAGCCGGGACGAGACCCCCGCGACACCACTGATCGGAATGATCGCGCCGGCGCAGGACTACGAGAACGTGCTTGGCGGCGGCACCGTGAAGGCGTCGCAGTGCGACTTCGTGTCGCGGCTGATGTTCATGCAGCAGATGCACAAGACCTACGCCGGCACCAGCACGGTCTGCACCGGCGTCGCCAGCCGCATCTCCGGCACCATCGTGCACGAGGCCTGCCGGTCCGAGACGCTGGAGAACCTGACGGTGCGCATCGGCCATCCCGCCGGCGTGATCGAGACGGAGACGCGGGTCGCCCTGCACGGCAACGACTACGCCGTCGAGCGCGCCACCCTCGGCCGCACCGCACGGCGGATCATGGAGGGGACTGTCTTCGTTCCGCAGGAAGATTAGACTCCCGTCGCGGTTTCCCGATCCGGACCCGGTGGCGGGTCGGGGCGGGCCGCTGACCGCGCTGTGGCAGGCGCGGTGACGGGGAGGCCTGTCAGCCCTCTCCGCGGCCGGCCCGGAACAGCCGCCCGCGCTCGGTGACGGCGACGATGACCAGCGCGATCACGCCGAAGGCCGCGTAGCCGGCTGTCAGCGGCAGCACAGTGCCGTCGTAGTGCTGGCCGACGTACCAGCCGAGCGTGGCGCCGAGGCCGGTCATCACCGCGCCGACGAAGGACGAGGCGGTGCCGGCGATGCGGCCCATCGGCTCCATCGCGAGGGCGTTGAAGTTCGGCATGATGAAGCCGAAGAAGAAGAGGCATGTCGCCAGTAGCGCGACGAACAGCCAGAGCGGCGGCGAACCGGTGGCTGCCGTCACCGCGAGATGGATCACGGCGGTGACGGCGAAGCCGGCAAGCGCGCAGTGCGACAGCCGGCGCATGCCGAGCCGCTTGACCAGCCGGCTGTTCAGGAAGGAGGCGAGCGCCAGCGGCACCGCGACGCAGCCGAACAGCACCGGGAACCACCCGCCGACGCCATAGACCTCGGTGAACACCTGCTCGGCGGAGTTCACGTAGCTCATCAGCGAGCCGAAGACGGTGCCGATCGCCAGCGTGTAGCCGAGCGTCTGGCGGGTGCCCAGCGTCTCGCCGAACGCCCGCAGCAGCCAGCCGACGGACATCGGCTGGCGCCGCTCGGGCAGGCGCGTCTCGGGCAGCCGCAGCGTCGTCCAGGCGATGATCCCCAGCGAGACGGCGTACAGGAAACCGAAGATCAGGTGCCAGTTCGCGACCAGCAGGAAGCCGCCGCCGATCGACGGCGCGATCACCGGCACGACGATGAAGACCATCATCACGAAGGACATGACCTCCGCCATGCGCCGGCCTTCGTAGACGTCGCGGATGACGGCCATGGCGATGATCCGTGGCGATGCGCTGGCGATGCCCTGCAGGAACCGCGCGGCGAGCAGCAAGTCGAAGGCCCCGGCGACCAGGCAGAGGAAGGACGACACGGCATACAGCGCCAGCCCGAACAGCAGTACCGGCTTGCGCCCGAAGCGGTCGGACAGCGGTCCGTAGAACACTTGCCCGGCCGCGAACCCGACCACATAGGCCGTGACGATGAGCTGCTGGTCGTTGGCGTCGCCGACGTCGAAGTCGCGCTGGATCTGCGACAGGGCCGGCAGGATGATGTCGATCGATAGCGCCGTGAGCGCCATCAGGCTCGCCATCATGGCGACGAACTCGGGAAAGCGCGGCGCACGATGCGCGGGCGCGGCGCTGCTGGACTGCGTCATGGACCGTCGAGGGCGAGTTGCTGCCTTGCGGCGGGGCGTCCTCGAACAGATAGGCCTTCTTCCCGCAACCGCCAGCAACGGCGGCGTTCCCCGGCCCTCACCGTGCCGGGGGCAGCAGCCGGGCCAGCAGGATGCCCGCCAGCATCGCCGGCACGAAGGCCAGGGTTCCCGGCTCGGCCAGCGGCAGCGCCGTCAGGGCGGGGCCCGGACAGAACCCGCCGAGCCCCCAGCCCAAGCCGAACAGCGCCGCGCCGGCGACCAGCCGGGGTTCGATGTCGGTGCGCGCCGGCCAGTCGAACGCCGGCGCGAAGAGGGGTGCACGCCGGCCGCGCGCGGCACTGAAGCCGATCGCCGTGGCCAGCACCGCACCCGCCATCACGAAGGCGAGACTCGGATCCCAGCTTCCGAACGGGTCGAGGAAGTTGAGCACCTTGGCGGGATCGGAGAGCCCGGAAATCACGAGGCCAAGTCCGAACAGGAGGCCGGTCGCGTAGCCGATCGCGATGCGCATCGGTCAGGCGCCGAGGACGTGGCGGACGACGAAGACCGTTGCCGCCGCCACCGACACGAACACGGCCGTGGCGACGAGCGAGCGCGTCGACAGCCGCGCCACGCCACACACCCCGTGTCCGCTGGTGCAGCCGCTCCCCACCGCCGAACCGAAGCCGACCAGCAGGCCTGCCGCCACCATCAGCGGCAGGTTACCCGAGACGGTCTGTTCCACGGCGCGGCCGGTGACGACGAACCAGGCCACCGGCGCGGTCATCAGGCCGAGCAGGAAGGCGCTCCGCCACCCGGTGCCCTCGCCGGCGGGCGGCAGCAGTCGAGAGACGATGCCGCTGATGCCGGCGATGCGGCCGAGCGCCAGCATGAGGATCGCCGCGGCTGCGCCGATCAGCAGGCCGCCGAGGGTCGATGCGATAGGTGTGAATTCGGTCATTCGGTGCCGCCGGAATCCGTGGATGGTTCGCCGCGCC
Source organism: Acetobacterales bacterium (assembly GCA_040905765.1). Classification (GTDB taxonomy): domain Bacteria; phylum Pseudomonadota; class Alphaproteobacteria; order JBBDQX01; family JBBDQX01; genus JBBDQX01. The sequence continues at coordinate 585 of JBBDQX010000155.1, read as the reverse complement.
CGTGATTTCGTCAAGCCGTTCCCGGCGCGTTGCCGGTCGCCGCGGCCGCTTTCCAGTGTGGATATAAACCGCAATGCAATTCCAGAATATATATCCACGCGATGGAATTTAAGCTAAAGGCTGTGCGTCGAACTAACTGTTGCGAAGTCGGGAGTTGCAGCAGGAACTAATCGACAGCGTGCGACGAATGTCGTACCTCACTGCCCCCCGCTGACGAAGCGACGACCAATCGAGGAATTGCACTATGCCGAAAATGGCAACGGTTTCTTACGACGAACGCAGCCTGTCCAAGGGACAGATTCGCAAGCTGAACGCGTTACGCAAATCGGTAGGCCCGGAAATCGGCGAAAAGGCGTTCGCCGAATGGCTTGCCGATCAGGAGCAGGCCGGCGGCCTGTCCAACGACAGGAATGCCCAGCTCATTTCCGAAACGCTGTGGCCCCTGATCCAGAAGAACCAGTTGCGCATCCCGCGCGGCGGGTATCTGGTTCGCCGCGGTCGCGGCCGGATTATCGTCGAATCGGGAGCCTGAGCCGCTACAGCCCAACGGCGGCGTCGCCGGGCGTGCGGGGAAGCCGGCGACGC
>JBBDQX010000154.1:0-5579 GCA_040905765.1 Acetobacterales bacterium | reverse complement strand
AAGAGCAGATCCACCAGCCGATCATCGGCGTCGCCACCTGCTGGAACGAGGCCGCGCCCTGCAACATCTCGCTGTCGCGCCAGGCCCAGTCGGTCAAGCAGGGCGTCAACGAGACCGGCGGCACGCCGCGCGAGTTCACCACCATCACGGTGACCGACGGCATCGCCATGGGCCATGAGGGCATGAAGTCGTCGCTGGTCAGCCGCGACGTGATCGCCGATTCGGTCGAGCTTACGATGCGCGGGCACTGCTACGACGCACTCGTCGGGCTCGCCGGTTGCGACAAGTCGCTGCCGGGCATGATGATGGTGATGCTGCGCCTCAACGTGCCCTCCGTGTTCATGTACGGCGGCACCATCCTGCCGGGCCGCTACAAGGGCCGGGACGTGACCGTTGTCGACGTGTTCGAAGGCGTCGGACAGCATGCGGCGGGCAACATGTCCGACGAAGATCTGCACGAGCTCGAATGCGTCGCTTGTCCGTCCGCCGGATCGTGCGGCGGCCAGTTCACCGCCAACACCATGGCCTGCGTGTCGGAAGCCATCGGCCTTGCGCTGCCAGGTTCCGCCGGCGCGCCCGCGCCGTACGAAAGCCGGGACGCCTATGCCGAAGCCTCGGGCCGCGCGGTGATGGACCTGCTGGCGAGCGGCCTGCGCCCGCGCGACATCGTCACCCGCACTGCGTTGGAGAACGCCGCCAAGGTGGTCGCCGCCACCGGCGGCTCGACCAACGCGGCGCTGCACCTGCCGGCCATGGCGCACGAGGCGGGGATCGAGTTCACGCTCGACGATGTGGCGCGCATCTTCCGCAGCACGCCGTATATCGCCGACCTGAAGCCGGGCGGACGCTACGTCGCCAAGGATCTGTTCGAGGTCGGCGGCGTGCCCATCGTCATCAAGACACTGCTGGATGCGGGCGTTCTCGACGGCTCGTGCATGACCGTGACCGGCAAGATCCTCGCCGAGAATCACAAGGATATCGAGTTCCCGAAGGACCAGGACGTTGTGCGCCCGGCCGGCGATCCCATTACGCCGACCGGCGGCGTGGTCGGACTCAAGGGCTCGCTCGCGCCCGACGGCGCCATCGTCAAGGTGGCGGGCATGAAGAAGCTGACCTTCACCGGCACGGCGCGCTGCTTCGATTGCGAGGACGACGCGTTCAAGGACGTGGTCTCGGGCGGCATCAAGGACGGCGACGTGATCGTCATCCGCTACGAGGGCCCGAAGGGTGGCCCCGGCATGCGCGAGATGCTCTCGACCACGGCGGCGCTCTACGGGCGTGGCATGGGCGAGAAGGTGGCACTCATCACCGACGGGCGCTTCTCCGGCGCCACCCGTGGCTTCTGCATCGGTCACGTCGGGCCGGAAGCGGCGGTCGGCGGTCCTATCGGTCTGCTCAAGGACGGCGACACGATCGAGATCGACGCCAATGAGGGGCGTCTCGACGTCAAGGTGTCCGAGCAGGAGCTGGAGGAGCGTCGCAAGGCCTGGAAACCGCGGGTCAACAATTACCAGTCGGGCGCGCTGTGGAAGTACGCCCAGCTCGTCGGCCCCGCCAGCAAGGGCGCCGTCACCCATCCCGGCGCGGGGGGCGAAACCCACGTCTACGCTGACATCTGAGCTACGCGAATACCGGAAAGGGGCGGGAAACAACACGTTTCCCGCTTTTTTCATGCGAATTTAAGGACGAATCGCAACGATCCCTTAACCGCGATCGGTCGAGGATAGAGGGGCCGGAAAAGGCCCCGTCCGGCGCGAACGGCGAAGCCCTCAGGAGGTATGCCATGTCCGCGTCGCTGCTGTCGCAACTGGAAACGCTCAGCCTCTACAATCGTCTCGCCAACGAGACATTGTACGACGCTTGCGCGACCCTGCCGCGCGAGGAACTTGCCGCGCCGAAGCTGACCTTCTTCGGCACCATCATCGGCACGCTCAATCACATTCTGGTGGTGGACCGCATATGGCTCGACCGCTTCACCGGCACCGAGAACGAGCACCCACCGCTCGATACCATCCTTTATGGGGATTTCGAGAAGCTGCGCGAAGCGCGACTCGAAGAGGATTCGCGCATCCAGGAATTCGTCGAAAGCCTCAACATCGCGTTCCTGGCTTCACGCTTTCAGTTTCGCGATCACACCGGCCAGTACCGCCAGGACAACGCGGACCTGCTGGTGCTGCATTTCTTCAACCATCAGACCCATCACCGGGGACAGGTCCATGCCATGCTGGCGCAATCCGGCGTGAGCGAGCTCGATCTCGATCTGCACCGCCTGATCCATCAGCGGCGCAACGGCGAGCGCCCGGTTCTGGAACCGGAGCGGGTTTCCGAAATTTCCTGACAGCAGATGCCGGGACTGCTCCGCTCAGGGCGGATAGCGGTTTCCGGCGTTGTCGTCGGGACCGAGGATTTCCACGGCGTCGGCCGGCACTGTGCGGGGATCGAGATCCGTGACCGCCGGCGTCGTTGGGGGCACGGAGACAAAATCGGTGCGGCTCGACTCAGGCACGGGATCGCCAGCTACCGCGCGCCAGCTCGCGAAAATTGTCAGCACGAGGCCGACGGCGGCAATGGCGATGAACATGCCGGCCGGGCCGAGACCGCTCATGAGCGACATCGCCACCAGCGGGCCACAGGTCGAGCCCAACCCGCAGGCGAAGATCAGTCCGGCGCTCAACACGACGCCGTCATGCGGCCCCGCCACGTCGTTGGCATGCGACACCACGAGCGGATAGATCGCGTAAACGAGGCCGCCATAGACCATTGCCGCGCCGATGGCGGCCCAGGGGCCGTAGACGGAGCCGAAGCCGAGCCCGAGCGCCGCCAGGGCGGTTAATGCGGCAACGGCACCGATGAGTCGGCGACGGTCCACGCGGTCCGACAGCATGCCGAGCGGCAGTTGCAGGAGGAGCCCGGCCATCATCGCGGCGCCCATGAAGGTCGCGATTTCCTCCGTGGTCATGCCGCGCGCCCGGGCGAACAGCGGCCCGGCGGCGACGAACGCCGTTCCCATGAAACCGGCGCAGAAGCACCCGACGGTGCCGAGCGGTGTCGTCCGCCACAGGCGCCGGAAGGAGGGCAGGTGGGGCTCCGGCCGGTCCGGCTCGCCGATGCGGGTCGCCGCGATCGGCAGCAGCGCCAGCGCGAACAGTATGGCGGCAATGGAGAACAGTTCGAAGCCGGAGGGCGCGGCGGTGAGAAGCAGGAACTGCGCGGCGCCGAAGGCAAGGTAGTAGAGCACCATGTAGACGCCGAGCACGCGCCCGCGCGTTTCCGTGGCGGTGCGGTGGTTGAGCCAACTCTCGAGGATCAGCGTGCAGCCGGATAGTGCGAGCCCGGTGGCGAAACGCAGCAGCAGCCAGGTCACCGGATGAAGATGCAGGGGTAGCGTCAGTGTCGCCACCGCGGCGACGGCTGCGCAGAACGCGAACATGCGGATATGACCGACGCGGTGCATCATGCGCGGCACGAGGAAGGGGCCGATGACGAAGCCCAGCGACTGGGCCGACATGATGAGCCCGGCGGTTTGCACCGGGAAACCTTCGATACCCATGCGCAGCGCCAGCAGCGAGGTGATCAGCCCGTTACCGACGGTCAGTACGCCGAAGCCGAGGAACAGCGCCGTGAGCTGATAGATCACGCGGGTCATCGCAGATCGCAATCCTCAGGCGCCGAGCGCGCACCAGATGGGGGTATGGTCGGAGGCCTTGGGCTTGCCGCGCGGGCCCTTGTCGATTTCGCAGGCCGAGAGCATGTCCGCGGCCTGCGGCGACAGCAGCAGGTGGTCGATACGCAGGCCGAAACCCTTCTGCCAGGCGCCGCCCTGATAATCCCAGAACGTGTAACGCCCGAACTCCTTGTGCAGTGCCCGGTAGGCATCTGTGTAGCCGAGATTGACGATCTCGCGGAACTTGCGTCGCGTATCCAGCCTGAACAGGGCATCGTCGCGCCAGCTATCGGGGTCGTAGACGTCGCCCTCGGCGGGTATGACGTTGTAGTCGCCGGCCAGCACCACCGGCTCCTCGTTTTTGAGAAGCTTCGCGGCATGCGTCCCGAGGCGCTCCATCCACTTGAGCTTGTAGGGATACTTTTCGCTGTCCACGGGGTTGCCGTTAGGCAGGTAAATGGAGGCGATCCGCACCATGCGGCCGCCGATGTCGGTCACAGCTTCCAGGTAGCGGGCCTGCCCGTCGCCGTCGTCGCCGTCGAGCCCTTCGGTCACATCCTCGAGCCGGGTTCTGGAGAGGATAGCGACGCCGTTGTAGGTCTTCTGTCCGTGCACGGCGACGTCGTAGCCCAGATCTTCCAATTCCATCTTCGGGAAGTTTTCGGAGATGCACTTGATCTCCTGCAGGCAGACGATGTCGGGCTCGGCGTCGCGCAGCCAGTCGAGAACGTTGGGCAGGCGTGCCTTGATGGAGTTGACGTTCCAGGTGGCGATCTTGGCCAAGGAAAACCTCGCGGACGGACGACAGGAGACGGGCAGCAAAAAAGGCCCGCTTATGCGGGCCCCGACTTTATCAGCGATGGGAGGGGGCGTCAGCCCGCCGAAAACGTCGCGTCAGCCGACCGAGAAGGAATTGCCGCAGCCGCAGGACGACGTCGCGTTGGGGTTGCGGATCACGAAGCTGGCGCCGACCAGTTCGTCGACGAAGTCGATCTCCGCCCCGCCCAGCAGGCCCAGCGAAATCTCGTCTACCAGGACGACGGCACCGTCGCGCTCGACGACCAGGTCTTCGTCGCGTTTCTCGTCGTCAAAGGTGAAGTCGTAGGAAAAGCCCGAGCAGCCGCCACCCTGCACGGAAACCCGCAGCATCAGGCCATCGTGGTCGGGATGCGTGGCGAGTTCAGACACGCGCCTGGCGGCACGTTCGGTCAGCGTCACGGTGGGTGCTGTTGCTTCCATGCTCATGGAACCTCGCTTCCGGCCGGAAAGGCGGTACCGGTCTGCAACTTATCTAGGAACGATCCGCCGTTTGTCAAACGGTTACGGAATATCGGGGGATGCCGAAGCCCCCGGTTTCCGCCGATTCCGGCGCCATTCGCGCGTTGCGGAGGCGTCCCGCGCGTGGGACAGTGCGCCCGCGAGGCGACGGTATGACGGCAGCGTGGATGGCAACAGGCGATACATCGGGCGGCGGCGCGGCCGGAGAAGCCCTTGGGCCCCGGCTGGCAGCCTACGCCTGTCATCCGGGCCGGAGCCGGGGGAGGCTGCACCCGGAGAAGGAAAGCGCCGGCCGCTCGGCGTACCAGCGCGACCGCGACCGCGTGATCCATTCCGCCGCCTTCCGGCGTCTCAAGCACAAGACCCAGGTCTTCGTCTATCACGAGGGCGACCACTACCGGACGCGGCTGACGCATTCGATCGAGGTGAGCCAGATCGCGCGCTCGGTGTCGCGCGCCCTCGGGCTTAACGAGGACCTGGCCGAGGCGCTGGCGCTGGCTCACGACCTCGGCCATACGCCGTTCGGCCATTGCGGGGAGGACGCGCTGGATGCCGCCATGGCGGAATTCGGTGGCTTCGACCACAACGCGCAGACGCTGCGGATCCTCACCGACCTGGAGCGCCGCTATGCCGATTT
>JBBDQX010000153.1:0-5582 GCA_040905765.1 Acetobacterales bacterium | reverse complement strand
GATAGCATGATCACCGCGGTGGATTTCGCGGCCCGGCAGGACGCGGCGCTTGCCACCGCGGACGCCCTCGGGCTCGGGTTGCTCGCCATCTGCTCACCCGGCAGTTGCCTCGGCATCTCCGGCAGTGCCCAGGGCTACATGCGCTTCCTCAGCGGCTGGGATGCCTACGAAACCCCGTCGCTGCTCGTGCTGCGGCGTGGCAGCCGGCCATGGCTGCTGGTGACCTCGCCGACGGTCGCCAAGATGGCGGCCCAGTCCCTGGCTGGGATGGACATCGAGTGGGCCGACCCGGACAGATTCGCAGCGGCTATCCTGCCGCGGCTGCGCGACGGAGCACCGAAGCGCATCGGCCTGTGCGGCTGGGAGGAGATGCCGGCCGGCTTGTGGCCTTCCGTAGCCGCCGGGCTGGAGGACATCGAATGCGTGCCCGTCGCCGACGCGCTGGCCCGGCTGCGCTTCGTCAAGGACGCGGCGCAGCGCGAGATCCTCACCGAGGGTGCCGCGATCTGCGACGCGATGTTCGCCAGGCTGCAGCGAACGCCAGTCGTCGGCCGCAGCGGCTTTGACATCAAGTCGGAGGTCGAACAGGTGGCCCGCGAGGCCGGCTGTGAGCGGGTCAACTCCTGGCTGACGGTCGGCCGCGGAATTGACTATTCGCGCTACTTCCATCCGGAAACGCAGCAGGTGGCGCAGCGCGGCGACCTGTTGATGTACGGCATGCAGCTCGTCTGCCGGGGCATGTGGTGCCATGCCGTGCGCACCTGGCAGGTCGGCGCTCTCGATGACCGCCGCGCCGCGCTGCAGGACATGGCGGTGTCACTCCAGCGGCAGGTGGTGGAGGAGATGCGTCCCGGAGCAGACCTGCGTCGAATCGTCCGCGACGCTTACGGCCGCGCCCGATCGGTGGTCGAGGCTGCCGGCAGCGACGACGTGACGATCATGCGGCTCGGCCACGGGCTCGGCTATTCCTATGCCGAGCCGCTGGTCACCGACGCGTTTCCGCGGTCGTTCTACGACCCGGCCACCGATGCCGCGGGCGGCGCGCCGATCCTGCTTGAGGAAGGCATGGTCTTCGAGATCCACCCGATGTTCATGTTCGCCGAGGGTGGCGCCGGTGTGGGCGATATGGTCATCGTCGGGAAGGACGGCGGGACGTTCATGACGGCGTCGCCTCGAGCGCTCGGCCTCCTTCAGGGCTGATCATGCGTCTCTTCCACCAGCCGGTCTGGCTCGGGGCGGTCGGCAGGCCAGGCGCGACGTCGCTGGCGACGCTTTACGCCACCTCGACCTTCTACCGGGCGCTGCTGATCACCGTGCTGCCGCTGCTGGCGCACCGGCTGCTCGGGGATGCCCAGAAGGTCAGCGTCTTCTATTTCGTCGTCAGTTGCGCGACCGTCGTTGTAAGCCTGTCGATCCCGATGCTGGTCCGCCGCTTCACCCGCCGCTGGGTGCTGACCTTCGGCGGGCTTGCCGCGCCCGCCGGCATGGCGCTGCTGGCGAGCGGCGAGGTCTGGGGGCTGGTTCTGGGTATGCCGGTCTATGTGTTCGGCAACACCTGCGTCGAACTGTGCATCAATCTCTACGTGCTCGAGCATGTGCAGCGTAAGGAGCTGGCACGGTTCGAGCCGAAGCGGATCTTCTTCGCCGCCGGCGCGTGGGTTGTCGGCCCCGGCCTCGGGGTCTGGCTGGCGGAAGAGGGGCTCGACCTCGTGTTCGCCCTGTCGGCGGCGGGCGCCTTCGTCATGCTCGCCTACTTCTGGTTCCTCCGCCTCGCCGATCATCCGGCGGTGCCGCCGATGCGGCAGCCGCCGCCCAACCCGCTGCGCTACTTCGCGCGCTTCGCGCGCCAGCCGCGGCTGCGCCTCGCCTGGCTGCTGGCGTGGGGGAGGGCCTGCTGGTGGGCGGTGTTCTTCGTCTATGGCCCCATCCTGATGGTCAGCACAGGACTGGATGCAGCGACGGCCGGGGCGGTCATCTCGGTCGGCATGTGCACGTTGTTCCTCGCCCGGTTGTGGGGAATGGCCGGGCGTCGCTTCGGGATACGCCGGATGCTGGTCGCCGCTTATGTCGGCACCGGCCTCGTTACCATTGCCGTATCCTTCGCCGCCGGCCTCCCGTGGCTCGTGGCGGCGCTGCTGATCGCATCGGCCTTCGCCGCCGGTGCCATCGACGGGGCGGGCAACGTGCCGTTCCTGCGTGCCGTGCACGCCTATGAGCGCCCCGAGATGACCACCGTCTACCTTACCTATCGAGAGGCGGCCCAGTTCACGCCGCCGGGGCTCTTCGCCGTGCTGCTGCAGCTGATCGCGCTGCCCGCGGTCTTTGCCGTCACCGGCGCGGCGATGTTCGCGCTCGCATGGTACAGCCGGTACCTGCCGCGGCGGTTGTAGCGCGGGCCGGCATTGCTTTCCGCAGGGCGAGCGGAGATGCTGTCGCCCGACAACTCGGCAATTCGGGAGGATTCCATATGGCGCGAGCCGCGCGTACCGCCCTCGTCACCGGATCGGGCAGGAAGATCGGCAGGGCGATCGCCCTCACGCTGGCAGAGGCCGGCTTCAACATCGTCGTCAACGGCTCGACCAAGCGGGACGCCTGCGAAAAGGTCGCCGACGAGGTTCGCGCCATGGGCCCCGATGCGATGGTCGGCATGGCCGACATCGGCAACCGCGAGCAGGTGCAGGCGATGGCCACGGCGGCGCTCGACGAGTTCGGCGTGGTCGACGTCCTGGTCAACAACGCCGCGGTGCGACCGAACGGCGGCATCCTCGATCTCTCCGAGGAGGAGTGGGAGCGGGTTTTCAACATCGACTTCAAATCGTCGTTCTGGCTCTCCCGCGCGTTCCTGCCGGGTATGGTCGAGCGCGGCTGGGGCCGCATCGTCAACTTCACGGGGATGAACGCCCAGCAGGGCTACCCGGGCAAGCCTCATGTCACCGTGGCCAAGCACGCTTCCTGGGGGTTCACCAAGTCGCTAGCCAAGGAGTTCGGGCCGAAAGGTATCACCGCCAATATCATTTCGCCCGGCACCATCGTCGACGACGGGGTGGATTTCTCCGACGACGCGCGGCTGACGGGGCTGCTGGAGAAGAATCCCGCCGGCCGCCTCGGCCGTCCCGGCGATATCGCCGGCATGGTCGGCTATCTCGTCTCGGAACAAGCCGGGTTCGTCAACGGTCAGCTTCTGCAGGTAAACGGCGGCGTGGTCGGCTGACCGGCTCCGCTACCGCTACGAGAGCGGCAACGGGATTGCGCCGTCATTCGCCGACGCGACCTGCTATAATGGGGTGAAAGACAGCGCGTAACCGCCCATCGGCACTACGAATTCCCCCCACGCTGCCCCGGCGGCGGCGGCGGGGACGGGTGGACGCAGGAGTGCCGGTGCGGTCCTGTCCGCGCCGGTCCGGGACGCAGCGGAGTATCCGGATGCCGGACAGCGCCGTCGCTGGCGCCGAGAGTATCGAGAAGGCCACCGACGCCGCCGCCGGTCTGACGGCGGGGGTGCTGCTGCGCCGCCTCATCATGCTCTATGTCTGGGGCTCGGCGGCCGCCGTCGTCATCACCTTCTTCCTGGTGCTGGTCGGACTGGAGTTCACGCCGGAGCAGTGGCTCGGACTGTTCCTGATCACGCCCTTCGCGGTCCTGTTCTACGTGCTCAGCGACATCTACGTGATCGTCCGGCACTTTCGGCCCATCGCGAAGGTGCTGAGCAGTCTCGAGAAGGGCGTCGTGCCGCCGCAGGAGGAGGTCTCGCCGGCGATCGCGCGCGCGCTGAACCTGCCCTTCTATTCGTTCATCCGGGTGACTTTCCTGCATGGACCCGGCGCGGCGCTGGCCGTTCTGGTCGGGCTGCTCACCGCCGACGCGTTCATGGACGTCGACTATGAGACCTGGCAGGTCGCAGGTTTCGTGCTGACGGTGCTCTTCTTCGCTTCGCCGACGCACGCGATCTTCGAATATTTCGGAATCGCCCGCCTGCTCGGGCCGGTCTACGTCAAGCTGTGGAGGTTATGCCCGTCACTACGCGAGGAAGACCGGGAGAAGCTGATCTCCATCAACCTGAAGGAGAAGCTGCTCTACCTCGCGATCTTCGTGACCACCCTGCCGCTGCTGTTTTTCGCCATTTCCATCCTGTTCAAGACGGGCCTGCTGCTCGACAACCTCGGCATCGAGGACCCGCTGGCTCGGCTCGGCCCATTGCTGCACTGGGTCGGCGGCGTGGTTGCGGTCTGCATGCTGGGCGCCCTGACGATGAGCGTGTTGACCGCGTCGGAGGTCTCACGGTCCGCGATGCGTATGCTGGACACCATGCGCGAGGTGCAGCAGGGGCGGCTCGACCGTCGCCTGTCGATCATCTCGACCGACGAATACATGGATCTCTACCGCGGCTTCAACCTGATGACGGAGTCGCTGCGCGAGGAGGTTCGCATCCTCGAGGTGTCGCAGGACCTCGCCGGTGAACTGAACCTCGACCGGCTGATCGCGCGCATCATGACCGCCGCGACAGAACTGCTCGGCGCCGAGCGCAGCACCCTGTTCGTCTACGACCGCAAGACCGGCGAACTCTGGTCGCGCTTCGCCGAAGGCCTGGCCTCCAGCGAGATCCGCATCCCGACGGATCAGGGCATCGCCGGCGCGGTATTCACCGACGGCGGCTTGCTCAACATCGACGACGCCTACAACCATCCCCTGTTCAACCCGGCGGTGGACCGTCGAACCGGCTTCCGGACGCGCAGCATCCTGTGCATGTCCATCGTCAACAAGGTCGGTGAGCGGATCGGTGTCACCCAGGTCCTCAACAAGCGCGGCGGCCCCTTCACCGCCAAGGACGAGGCCCGGCTGCGCGCCTTCACCGCGCAGGTCGGCGTGACGCTCGAGAACGCCCAGCTGTTCGACGACGTCCTCAACATGAAGAACTACAACGAAGGCATCCTGCGAAGCACGACCAACGGCATTGTCACCCTCGATGCCGACAACAGGGTCGTCCGCGCGAACGACGCGGCGGTGAAGCTGCTGCACACGACGCTCGAGGCCATCGTCGACCAACCGGTGGAGGCGGTGGTGGGAGAGGGCAACCAGTGGATCCTGCGCAGCCTCGAGAACGTCTGGCGCACCGGGGAGAACGACCTGTCGGTCGACACCGTGCTGGTGTTCCCCAATGGCGAAAGCTCGTCGTGCAACCTCACCGTCGCGCCTCTGAAGGGCATCGACGACGAATCCATGGGCTCGATGATCATCATCGAGGACATCTCCAGCGAGAAACGCGTCCGCGCTACGATGGCGCGCTACATGAGCAAGGAGGTGGCCGACCAGCTGCTCGCCGCCGGCGAATCGGAACTGGGCGGCAAGAACCAGCTGGTCACCATCCTGTTCTCGGACATCCGCAGCTTCACCAGCATCTCCGAGGCGATGGGCGCCCGCGAGACGGTCTCCATGCTCAACGAGTATTTCGAGGAGATGGTCGACGTCGTCCTCAGCAACGGCGGCATCCTCGACAAGTACATCGGCGACTCGATCATGGCGCTGTTCGGCGCGCCCTTCGCGGGCGAGCATGACGCCGACCATGCGGTGAAGGTGGCGAACGG
>JBBDQX010000152.1:0-5628 GCA_040905765.1 Acetobacterales bacterium | reverse complement strand
CAAACCCGGGGCGCTCGCCGAAATCGAGTTCGGCGACGGCACGATCCCGCACCAGAAGTCGCGCACCATCGTGGAGTCCGGCACCCGCCTCACCATGCGCTACGCCGGCGGCGGCGGCTACGGCCCCCCCGAGAAGCGGGCCCGCGCCGACATCGAGGCCGACCTGAAGGACGGCTACATCACGTCCGAAGGCGCCGCGCGCGACTACGGCCACCGCTGATCCGACAATTCGAAGCGAAGAAAACCACATGACCGATACACCCACCGTCCGCATCGGCGTCGACGTCGGCGGCACCTTCACCGACTTCGTGCTCTACGACGAGAAGAACGGCCGCGTTCAGACCGGCAAGCGGCTGACGACACCGGAGGACCCGAGCATCGCGATGCTGGAGGGCATCGAACGGCTGCTCGAGGAAACCGGCATCGATGCCGGGGCGCTGCACAGCGTGGTCCACGGCACGACCTTGGTGACCAACACGGTGATCGAGCAGAAGGGTGCCAAGGTCGGCCTGATCGCCACCAAGGGGCACCGCGACGGGATCGAGATCGGCAACGAGATCCGCTACGACCTGTTCGACCTGTTCCTGGAGCGACCGCCGATCCTGGTGCCGCGGCACCGCCGGCTGGAAGTAGCCGAACGCATGGCGCCCGACGGCTCGGTGCTGATGCCGCTCGACGAAGATGCGGTGCGCGCAGCGGCCAACCGCCAGGTCGAGGAATTCGGCAGCGAGGCGGTCGCCATCGCCTTCATGCATTCCTACCGCAACCCGGCGCACGAGCAGCGGGCCCGCGACATCATCGCCGAACTCTACCCCGACCTGCCGGTGACGATCTCCGGGGAGGTCGCGCCGGAGATCCGCGAGTTCGAGCGGACCAGCACCGCCGTCACCAACGCCTATGTCCAGCCGCTGATGCGCCGCTACCTCGACACGCTGGAGAACAAGCTCCGCGACATCGGCTTCCGCGGCCACCTCTACATCATGCTGTCGGGCGGCGGCATCACGTCGGTGCGCGAGGCGCGGGAGTTCCCGATCCGCATGATCGAATCGGGGCCTGCGGCCGGCGCCATGGCGGCGTCGTTCCTCAGCCGCCTCAACGGGCTCGACCGGGTGATCTCCTTCGACATGGGTGGCACCACCGCAAAGATGTGCCTGATCGAAGACGCCCGGCCCGACCGCAAGCACGACTTCGAGGCCGGGCGCACCAGCCGCTTCATGAAAGGCTCCGGCATCCCGCTGAAGATCTCGGTGGTCGACATGATCGAAATCGGTGCGGGCGGCGGGTCCGTCGCCTGGATCGACGACCTCGGCCTGATGAAGGTCGGCCCGCGCAGCGCCGGTTCGAACCCCGGCCCGGTGTGCTACGGCCGCGGCGGCGCCGAGCCGACCGTCACCGACGCCGACCTGATGCTCGGCTACCTCGACCGCGACTATTTCCTCGGCGGAGAGATGGCGCTCGATGCCGACACCGTGCTTGGCGCAGTCGACGCCCAGGTCTCGAAGCCCCTCAAGGTGTCGCAGACCGACGGCATCGCCGGCATTCACCGCATGGTCAACGAGAACATGGCCGCGGCGACGCGCATGCACCTGGCCGAGAAGGGCCGCGACCCGCGGCGCTACACGCTGGTCGCCTTCGGCGGCGCCGGGCCGGTGCACGCCTGGGGCCTCGCGAAGCTGCTCAAGCTAAAGCGGCTCGTCGTGCCGTTCGGTGCCGGCGTGGTCTCGGCACTCGGCTTCCTGGTCGCACCGCCGGCAACCGACAACGTGCGCAGCTATGTCTCGCGACTCGACGAGATCGACTGGTCCCAGGTCAACGGCCGGTTCGCCGAGATGGCGGCGGCGGCGCGCTCATTGCTATCGGAAGCGGGCGCGAAGCCCGAGGATATCGTACTCACGCCGAGCGCCGACATGCGCTACGTCGGACAAGGCTTCGAGATCAACGTGCCGCTGCCGTCAACCGAGCTCGGACCGCAGGACGCCGAGGCCATCCGGCAGTCGTTCTACGAAAGCTACAAGCAGCACTTCGGACGGGTGGTGGAGGACGTCGAGATCGAGGCGATCAGCTGGCGGCTGGCGAGCGCGGCGCCCGGCCGCGACATCCGCCTCGACACGATCGAACGGCCAGCCTCGTCGGGCGACGCGAAGCGCGGCACCCGCGAGGTGCATTTCCCCGGAGTGGGCTATGTCGAGACCGCCGTATACAACCGCTACGCCTTGGAATCGGGCGACTGCTTCGAGGGGCCCGCGGTGATCGAGGAGCGCGAGTCGACCTGCGTCGTCGGCCCGGGCTCGACGGTCAGCGTCGATGGCTACAACAACCTGATCATCGACATCGCCTGAGCCGGGCGGCCAGCCCTCCAGCGGGGCATGCGGATCCGCCGCCGCCTAGGCCTTGAAGTTGCAGATCAGGCAGTCGTCCCAGGAGGTACGGCGCAGGAAATCCTGATACGCCGGCACGTGCGTCGCACCGGTGCGCAGGTCGAGTTCCATCAGCACGCGATGGACCAGATCGAACGAGCGGTAGGCGCCATGCAGTATCGCCGCCAGCTTGGCGAGCGCCGACTCGTCGAGTTGCGACAGGTCGAACAGCGAGCGCACGAAGACCGCGTCGGCCCACAGCAGCTGGCTCATCGGCATGCGCGGCACCTGGGGAACCTGGATCGGCCGGAAGGTGCGGCCGCCGAGATCGACCAGCTTGTGGAAGACGAGGCCGCGGTCGGCGAGGAAGCGGTGGATATCGCCGAACAGCGGCTGGCCCTTATAGAGTTCCACGAACTCGACCTCGACCTCGACGACCAGAGCCGATGCGAGCTTGCCCTCGCCATTGCGCAGCACGTCCAGCTCGGAGCCCTGCACGTCGAGCTTCAGCAGGTCCGGGGCCGGACATTCCTCGATGTCGTCCAGCTTTCGTGTCTCCACCGCCTCGGTGCCGACGACGCAGAAGTTACCGGTGCCGCCTTCCGGAGACGGATGCCGCGTCGAAATCTGGTCGAAGCCGTCGATCACCCGCGGGTCAGGCTCGTACAGCGACGAGCACCCCGGGTAGGCGGTGGTGTACAGCGTCGCGGGCTTTCCGGTGCCAACGAAGTACGGCAGGAACCGGCCGCCGGGAATGAACGCCTGCAGCTTGGCCCACTCCCGGCGGTTCGGTTCGAAGCCGGTGAGGTGCGCCGCACCCGAGGTCACCAGTCGATGATGGCGCGGTTCGCTTTCCATCATCGCGCCGAGGTCGACGATTTCGATGGTCTCCGCGGAAAATCCCGGCAGGAGATCGGGAAGGAGCGGTAGCTCTGGGTCGGCCATGCGGGGTCCGGTCCGGTTGGTGTGCGCAGGGCAGCCTGGCATCGCCGCAAGTCTTTGACAGGGAGCCCGCCGCCGCCGGACAGTAGCATGTGGGCGCGCCCGCGCCCGATTTCAGCCACCAGCGACAGGGGAGACCCATGCCGGAAATCCGCAACCACGCACGCGAGCGCCTCGAGCGCGGCGAGGTCTGCATCGGCGGCAACGCCCACCTCAGCCGCGCACCCGAGATCGGCCGAATCTACCAGGCCTGCGGCTTCGACTATCTCTACATCGACCTCGAGCACAGCGCGCACACGGTCGACAGCGCCGGAGACCTGTGCCTCGCCGCGCTGGACCAGGGCATCACCCCCATCGTGCGCGTCGGCACCCACAACGGCCACATGATCAACCGGGTGATCTGCAACGGCGCGCTCGGCGTGGTCGTACCGCACGTCGAGTCCGCCGAACAGGCGGAGCACATCGTGCAGAACGTCAAGTTCTCCCCGGACGGCAAGGCGTCGGTGCCGGCGTTCTTCCTGCACTTCCGCCACTTCCCGGTCGACAAGGAGACGGCGGCGCGCGAACTCAACGCCAAGACGCTGGTGATTCCGATGATCGAGAGCCTCAAGGGCGTCGAGAATGCCGAGGCCATCGCGGCGGTGCCCGGCGTCGACGTCCTGTTCATCGGCGGCAGCGATCTGACCTTCGACATGGGACTGAACGGGCAGTACGGGCACCCGGACGTCAAGGCCGCCTGCCAGAAGGTGATCGACGCCTGCCGCAAGCACGGCAAGCACCCGGGCCTGGGCGGGCCGGGCGACGAGGATCTGCTCGCCGAATACGTGCGCATGGGGATGCGCTACATGTCGGGCGCCAACGACGTGAACCTGCTCGTCGCCGGCGCGACGGCGAAGGCAAAGTTCTGGCGCGGCATCCTCTGACCGCAATGAAGTTGCAAAAGCTTGTGCGCCGAAAGCCCGCACAGCGACACGGGTCTTGAGTCCCGGGGGGGGCTATGGTCTGATCGCGCAAAGAAAAATAAACGTGGCTGCGCGCCTGGGTGGCATCGAAGGAGGGGACCGGACGTGCACCGGATTCTCGCCTATAATACCAACCAAAAGCCGTCTGGTGGCGCGGATCCCTTGGGAGACGGAGGGCCGTCTGTGTCGAGTCCGGGCCGCGACAGCGACACGGAAGCCGCGGGAGAGGCGGCAAGCGGAGAGTCATTCAGGAGTCTGGAGATAACAAATGTTCAAAACATCCCTAAAGTTCCTCGGCGGCGCGGTCGTCGCAGGCAGCATGGCTGTAGGCGCCGCTTCGGCGCAGGATCTGCCGTCCACCAACTTCAAGGTCATCGGCCCGTGGAGCAACTCCACGACATGGCTGCTGAACATCGAGCCCTTCTGGAACGACCACATGCCGAAGGCGTCCGGCGGCAACATCACGGCCGACCTAACCAGCATGACGGAGATGGGCCTGAAGGGGCCGGAGATCTTCCGCCTGATCAAGATCGGCGTCGCCGACATGGGCACGACCGTCACCGGGTATGCCTCCGGTGAGGTGCCGGAGCTGGACGGCCTCGACCTTTCAGGCGTCGCGCTGACCATCGAAGACATGCGCAAGGCGGACGAGGCATACCGACCCGTCCTCGAGAAGATCATGAACGAGCGCGTCGGCGTACGGCCTCTGGCGCTGTGGCCGACCGTGCTGCAGGGCATCTGGTGCGCCGTGCCGATCGGCGGCATCGACGACATGAAAGGCAAGAAGGTCCGGGTCTTCGCCACCACCCAGGCGGACTTCATGGAAGCCATCGGGGCGACCCCGGTGACGATGGCGTTCTCCGAGGTGGTTCCGGCGATGCAGCGCAATGTCATCGACTGCGCGGTCAGCGGCACCCTGTCGGGCAACCTCGCAAAGTGGCCAGAGGTCGCAACGCATCTTTATCCGCTGGCGATGGGCTGGAGCACCTGGATGACCACCGCCAACGAGCGCGCGTGGCAGAAGCATCCGCAGTCGGTGCGCGACTTCGTGCAGAAGGAGCACGTCGAGACGCTCGAGGCGAAGGCTTGGAAGATCGCCGACGAAGGCACCAACCAGGGCACCTGGTGCACGACCGGCGACTCGCGTTGCACTTGGGGCGAGGAGGAGAAGATCACCCGCTACAACCGCACCCATGTGCCGGTGACCGCGGAAGATTCCAAGAAGCTGGCCCAATTGGTGCAGGACGTCGCGCTGCCGAAGTTCGCGGAGCGTTGCGGGGCCGAGTGCACCAAGGTCTGGAACGACTCTGTGGGCAAGGCGCTGGGCCTGTCGGCCAAGGCGAAGTAAGCCGAGCGCGTATTCTTCG
>JBBDQX010000151.1:0-5629 GCA_040905765.1 Acetobacterales bacterium | reverse complement strand
CCGGCGGCGTGCCGGTTTGACCAGCTAAAGGCGACAAACGCGCCAGGCGGTCCGCGCGACCACGGCAAAATTCAGGGCCGCATCGCCGGTCACGCCGTGAAGCGGCAGCGCGGCGAGACCGCAGCGCGGCAGCCACACGGGCCTCGCGGATAGGCAGCGACGCGATCTTCGTCTAGCGTGACGCGTCCGCGCCCGCAGCGGTTGGTGCGGCGCGCGGACCGTTCGCACCTCTCGGCTCCGGATGCCCGTCATGCTCACCGCCGACATGCAGAGGCTGATCGCCGACCACAGCGCCGGCATGGTCGCCACGGTCAACGACGACGGCACCCCCGCGGTGTCGCCCAAGGCGACCTTTATCGTGCTCGACGCCACGACGCTCGCCTTCGGCGACATCCGTTCGCCCGGCACCGTCGCCAACCTGCACGCGCGGCCGGCGGTCGAGGTGTGCTTCATCGACGTGATCCTGCGCCGCGCCGTCCGCGTCACCGGCACGGCCACGATCGTTGCGAAAGCCGCCGCGGCGGCACCGCTCGTCGCCGCCTTCGCGGCGGCCTGGCCGGCCTACCTGCCGCTGATCTCGGCGTTCGTGACGATCGACGTGCGGCGCGCGGCGACGATCCTGTCGCCGGCCTACGATATCGGCCTGACGGCGGCCGATCTGCGCCGCACCAACCTCGCCCGACTGAACCGACTGTGACGCCGCGCCCGTCCAGCGCGCCTACTTAATCTCGATCAGTTCGACGTCGAACATCAGGGTCGCGTTCGGCGGGATGACGCCGCCGGCGCCGCTGGCGCCGTAGCCCAGCGCCGGCGGAACGATCAGGGTGCGCTTGCCGCCCGGCTTCATGCCGGCAACGCCCTCGTCCCAGCCTTTGATGACACGCCCGGCGCCCAGCGGGAAATCGAAGGTCTGGCCGCGGTCGACCGAACTGTCGAACTTGCCGCCCTTCTCGCCGTCCCGGTAGAGCCAGCCCGTATAGTGCACGGCGACGGTGTCGCCGGCCTTAGCGGCGTCGCCGGCCCCGGCCGCCAGCTCGATATAGCGCAGGCCGCTGGCGGTGGCGATCGGCTCGTTGGCGTCGGACTTGTCGGTCATCGTCGATACCCGTGCCGCGACGCGGACCGCCGCCGGCATCCCTTCGGTGCGGTGAAGGCGGCACCTCTAACCGAACCGCCGGGGTTTGAAAAGCCGCGCCGGGCGGCCGGCTCGACGGCGGCGCGGCGCGACCCGCACCTCACCTGATGTTTCACATAAGAAATATCATATACACCTTTGATATTATTTAACTATCTGAAACCCGTTACCCGAGCGCCGGCGCCCTCCTGCTACCGCCACGCCGGTGTCTCAAAAGTCGCGCCGCCCTATTTCTTCGGCACAAAGGGCACCAGCAGGTGCGACGGGTGGTCGGGGCCGGTGTGGAGCGTCACCGTGCCGCCGAACACGCTTTCGGGCCGGTCGTCGGGATCGTCGTGCAGGAACGGGCCGCAGCCGCGAAAGACGTTCTTCATGTTCGACAGTTTGAGCGTCGTCTCCCACGGATTCTCGTAGTCGCGGCCGCGCACGGTCAGGCCGATACGGTAGCCCGGCGGCACGACGATGCAGGTCGGCCAGATCTCGATGTCGAGTTCGGTGACTTCGCCCGGCGTCAGCGGCTGCACTTCGTCATGGGTGTGCCAGGGCTGCCAGAGCTTGCTCCTTGCGGGGTCGAGCTTGCGGTGCGAGGCGCGCAGCCAGCCCTGCGCCAGCGGCGTGTTGGGGTCGAGCGTGCCCTTGAAGCAGACCTCGCGCAGGTCGGCGGTAAACAGGCGCACGACGAGGAAGAAATCGGCGTCCGTCGCCTCCGACGAGACGAACAGCTTCGCCGCCATCGGCCCGGTGATCTCGCGTTCCGCGTCCCAGGCGGGCAGCATGAAGGTGGCGCCGTCGCCCATGCCGGCATAGCTGTGGCGGCCGGCTTCGGCGGGCGGCGCGCCCTCGTTCAGCGCCATCGTCGCCGGGTCGAGATAGGCCTTCGTCCATTGCGTGCGCGCCAGCGGCCATTCGTCCTCGCCGCGCACCTCGAATTTATCGCCCGGCCGGCGCACCTTGAGCTGCACCTTCGGCTGTTTGTCCCAGCCGGTATCCTCGCCTTTCAGGAAATGGCCGAAGAAGCGCTTTTGCAGCTCGCGGCCATAGGGGGTGTAGAACTCGGTCCAGTGTTCGAGCCCGTGCACCTCGAGCCATTTCTGTTCGGCCGGGGCGTGCATGAAGCCGTTGAAATTGCCGCGCGGGTGCAGCCCCTGGCCGCCCCAGTTGGCGGCCGAGATGAACGGCGTCGTCACCTTCGAGAAATCGGCCGAGCGGGCGCGGTACCACGGCCCGTCGAGATGGTGGCGCTTGATCTCGCCGCCGAGATCGATGCGGTTGGCCTTGAGCTCGTCCGGCTTCAGCGTCGCCGGCCCGCAGACGGTCTCGCCATGGACGGCGCTCTTCCTGCCTTTGTCGCCGAGGCCGTGCTGCACCGAGGCGACCTGCATGTCGTACCAGTTGGTCACGAACGTCGACAGGATGCCGCCCTGGTGGGTCGAGTCGCGGTAATAGTCGCCGGCACCCTCCCAGACGCACATGGCGGCGAGGTGCTTCGGCTCAAGCGCGGCGACGAACCACTGGTTGATCGCATAGTAGGAAATGCCGTTGAGGCCGACCTTGCCGTTCGACCAGGGCTGCACCCCCGCCCACTCGATGCACTGTTTGAAATCCTCGGTCTCGCGCGGGCTGCGCGTGTCGATGACGCCCGGCGAGCGGCCGGCGCCGCGGCTGTCGATGCGGATGACGACATAGCCGTCGGGCACCCACAATTCGGGGTCGACGACCTCCCAGCTCTGGTGG
Source organism: Acetobacterales bacterium (assembly GCA_040905765.1). Lineage (GTDB taxonomy): Bacteria > Pseudomonadota > Alphaproteobacteria > JBBDQX01 > JBBDQX01 > JBBDQX01. The sequence goes on along the minus strand of JBBDQX010000151.1, from coordinate 2,760 downwards.
ACGTTGCTCGAGCCCGCGATCGCGTCCGGATGCTCGGACGAGAACAGCTCCCAGGTGGTGCTGTAGCCCTCCTGCCAGGAAAGGTCCTTGCCGTAGGGGCCGTGCGTCATGATCACCGGATACTTGCCGTCATCCTCGGGCCGGTAGACGTTGGCGCGCAGGGTGACGCCGTCATCCATCCGGATCGGCACGTCCCAGTCGACGCGCATGCCCTCGCGAAACTCCGAGCGCACCAGATTGTCGGGACCGTAATTGACTGCGGGCATGGGGGATTCCTCCGTTCGGTGCGTCGGTGTCGTGGCACCGGCATTTTTGTTTTCGTCATGCCCGGACTTGATCCGGGCATCCACGTGGCCGTCACCGCACGACTGCAGCCATGGATCACCGGGTCAAGCCCGGGTGATGACGACCAAGGGGGATGACGCCTCACGCCCGCCCCCCAATAGCCCACGGGGACGACCTGCCGGTCGCCCCCGCTGCAGTTCTCGCTAATTCTTCTTCGCCGGGATCACCGGCAGCAGCACGTGGGCCGGCATCTTCGGGCCGGCGTGCAGCGTGACGTCGCCGCCGAACACCGCCGCCGGCCGGTCGCGCGGATCGTCGTGACGGAAGATCGCGCAGCCGGTCCACGAGGCGTATTCGCCGAGATTGACGGCGCCCTCGCCCGGATAGACGTAGTCGCGGCCGCGCACCGACAGCGCCAGCCGCGTGCCCTTCGGCAGGACGACGCAGGTCGGCCAGACCTCGACGTCGACCTCGTAGACCTGGCCCGGCTTCATCGGCTGCTCTTCGTCATGCGTGTGGTACGGCCGGTACGGCTCGCTGAGCTTCTTGTCGAGCTTGCGGTGCGAGACCCGCAGCCAGCCCTGCGCGATCGGCGTGTGCGGGTCGAGCGCACCCTGGAAGACGATCTCCTTCATGTCCGGCGCGAAGGCGCGCACGACGAGGAACAGGTCGGCGTCCCTGGTCGAGGACGAGACCCACAGCTTGGCGGCGATCGGCCCGGTGATCTCCATTTCCTGCTCGAGCGGCGGCGTCATGAAGGTGGCGCCGTCGGAGAAGCCGCCATAGGTGACCGCGGACTCCTTCTTCGGCGCCTTCGTCGACAGCGTCGAATCGGCCGGGTTGATATGGAACTTGGTCCATTTGGTGCGCTTGAGCGGCCACTCGTTTTCCTCGCGCGCCTTGAAGGTGCCGTCGGCGTAACGCACCTGCAGGAACACTTTGGCCTGCTCGCCCCAGCCGGTGTCCTCCCCCTTCAGGTAGTGGCCGAAGAAGCGCTTCTGCAGGTCGAGGCCGTAATCGGTGTAGAAATGCGTCCAGTGCTCGATGCCGTGCACCTCGAGATATTTTTCTTTCGACTTCGAGCGCACGAAGCCCTCGAAATTGCCGCGCGGATGCAGGCCCTGGCCGCCCCAGTTGGCGGTCGACAGCATCGGCACCTCGACCCTGTTCCAGTCGGGCATGCGGGTCTGCCAGAACGGGTCGCTGTCGAGCTTCCGGCTCAGGCAGTCCTCGTAGAAATTGTTGCGGTTGGCGCCGAGTTCCTCCTCGGTCAGCGTGATCGGGCCCGACACCCAGTCGCCGACCATACGGCTCCACTTGCCGTTCCTGCCCTTGCCGTGCTGCACCGAATAGACCTGCGCTTCCGACCAGTCTTTGGTGAAGCCGTTGCAGAAGATGCCGCCATGGTGCGCCATGTCGCGGTAGTAGTCGGCCGCCCCCTCCCACGGGCAGATCGCCGCGAGGTGCTTGGGCTGCAGCGCCGCCGTCTGCCACTGGTTTTCGGCATAGTAGGATATGCCGTTGAGGCCGACCTTGCCGTTCGACCAGGGCTGCACCCCGGCCCAGTCGATGCAGATCGCCTGGTCCTGCGCCTCGCGCAGCGACCAGATGTCGATCACGCCGGGCGAGCGGCCGGCGCCGCGCGAATCGACGCGGATGACGACGTAATCGTCGGGCACCCATTTCTCGGGGTCGACGACCTCCCAGTTCTGATACTTGTTGGTCGAGCCGGTCGGCACATCCGGATGCAGTTCGCACATGCGCTCCCACTGGTCGTGGTAGGCGTCGTCGAAGTGCAGCCATTTGCCGTACGGGCCATAGGTCAGGATGACGCCGTACTTGCCGTCGGCGATCGGCCGGTAGACGTCGCAGCGCAGCACCACGCCGTCATCCATCTCGATCGGCACATCCCAGTCGATGCGCATGCCGTCGCGAACGTCGCTCCACGACTGGTCGTCCATATAGGGACGGGTCTGCTTCGCCATAGCCTTGTCTCCTCCCGGATGTGCCGCTTGCCGGCCGTTGATCACGTCAGCCCATTTGGTACCAGACGCGGCCGCGCATGACCATCGCCGGCCAATCCGATTCCCGCCCGGCAGGGCCATGGCCGCCATGCCGTCAGGGCATGGGATTCTCCTACTGCACCGCGCCGCGCGCCGTGATCTCCCACAGATCGACGACGACGCCATCTTCGACGACGACGAACCAGTCGTAGAGGTTGACCGTCGGATCGACATGGCCCGGGATCAGCCGCAGTTTCGCGCCGAGATCGGGGGTCCAGTTGTCCGTGGCCAGCGTCAGCGTGCCGTGTTCGTCCGACGGTCCGCCATAGGTCGCCCCCTCGAAGCCGCTGGCGGTAGCCGCGGCGACCGCCGGCATGCCCTGATCGTTGCCGAGCGCCTTGTGGCCGGCATCGACGACACAGCGGCCCGGCTTGTTACGGCTCATCACCGAGACGAGCACGAACAGCGCGTT
>JBBDQX010000150.1:0-5653 GCA_040905765.1 Acetobacterales bacterium | reverse complement strand
CGATTGTCGTAGGCGATTTCGACGTTGCCGGATGCCGTTACCGTGGCGGCGCGCTCGTCGTACTGGACCTCGTCTGCCGAAAACAGCGCCGGCAGGTCGCCACGGGGCTGGAACGACAGTTCGGACTGCGCCGACGCGGGGGCGGGCAACAGGAGCAGGGAAAGCAGGAGAAGCCAGATGGCAGCCCGGACAGCCATTGTCCTCAGCCGTCCTCGAGGTGCAGCAGGGCGGCTAGCCCGAGCGCCAGCCCTACGCACGCCGGCGTCCACGCCGCGAGCATGACCGGGATGGCTGCCGAGCCGCCGATTTCGGCGATCACGCGGTTGAGGGTGTAGAGCAGGAATCCGGTCAGCGCGCCTCCGACGACGGATTGCAGCATGTTTCCCTTTCGTTGCTGCGGTCTCACCGTGAACGCTGCGGCAAGCAGGACCATGACGCAGGCAATCAGGGGGCTCGCCAGCATCGAATGCCAATGCAGGCGATGCGGTACGGCAGAGAAGCCTGCTTCCTCCAGCACGCGTATGAAGGCCGGCAGCTCCCAGAACGACAGAGTCTTCGGCGGCGCGAAGCTGTTCTGGATGCGCGACGGCGTCAGCGTGGTATCCAGCTGCAACGCGTCGCGCCGGTACGGCGGTTCGTCCGGCTGCATCACCCACACCTGGTCCAGCTCCCAGTAGCCCTCGTGGAGGTAGGCGGCGGAGGCATCCAGCCGGCGCTCGAAGCTGTTGTCGGCCGCGAACTGGAACACTGTGACGCCGCCGAGCCGGACCGTATCCTGCTCCTTCGTCACCCCTTCGGCGCGAAGGAACGAAGCCTTGCCTGAGTCGACCTGACGCAGCCACAGCCCGGAGCCTGAAAGCGCGAGGAAGCTGGTCTGCCGGCGGAGGTAGTGGTCCTCGAGCTGCTCCGCACGTACCGTCAGCGCGGAGGCCAGAGGGTTGAAGACGGTGATCATGAACAGCCCGATGGCTCCCGCAATCAGGATCGGCGGCGTCAGGAACTGCCATACCGAGACCCCGGCGGCCCGCGCCACGATCATCTCGTTCGACTTGTTGAGCCGCCAGAACGCCAGCATCGCACCGAACAGGATCGCGAACGGCACCAGTTCCTCGATCAGCGTCGGCAGGCGCAACATCGCCATCTGCAGCACGACGCCGAACGTCGCCTCGGCCTTGGTCGCTGCCCGGCGCAGCAGTTCGCCGGTGTCGAACAGCAGCGTTATGCCGATCAGCGGCAGCAGGATCGTCAGGACGCCGCCGATGAACTGCCGCGCGAAGTAGGCGGAGATGATCAGTGTGATGTTCATGCCGCGGCTTGCGGTGCCGGCGTCCGGCGCGCGGACCGGGCGCCATCCTGCATCATCATGATCCAGGCGATGGGTCCCGGCGCCAGCGCGTGCAGGTATAACAGCGGCCACATGTCGGTTTCACGTGTGACGACGTTGCCGATGCCCAGCAGTCCGCCCTGCAGCAGCGCAACCGCCGCCACGGCCATCAGCACGCGGCCCACCTGGCCGAGGCGGTTGTAGCTGCCGCCGAGCACCGCCGCGAGCGCTATCAGCGCATAAGCCAGGTTGGCCAGCGGGGCCGTCAGGCGCGAGTGCGCCTCGACCCTGTGCTGACCGACGTTGTCTTGCCCGACGTCCGCCGCGGTTACCGAGAACAACTCCTTGAGTGGCAGTTCGCGCGGTTCGAAGTAACGCGGTCCGGTATCGTCGCCGAAGTTGCCGAAATCGACGACGGTACGCTCGAAATACAGCATCTTCAGCTGGCCGGTGCCGCGCTCCACCTCCTGGCGGCTGCCGTTCACCATCACCACCCGCGGCTGGCCGTCGCTTACGACGAGGGCGCCGCGTTCCGCCATCATCGTCACAGGCCGCTGCGGATTGCGGGTGTCGTGCACGAGAATGCCGATCAGGTCGCCCTGCGGGTCGCGACCTCGGATATGGACGGTCAGGTCGTCGGTGATCTGGTTGAACACGCCTTCCTCGAGCAGGATCGCCGAGAACTCGCTGCGGATCTTGAACTGCAGGTCGCGGAAGGCGCGATACGACTCCGGCATCACGAAAAGCGATAGTGCGTAGCCGGTCACCAGGCAGACAAGTCCGAGCAGGAGCGCGGGCCGTGCGATCTGCTGCTGGTTCCAGCCGGCGGCGCGAAGCACCACCAGTTCGCGGTCGGCGAGTAGCCGGTTGTAGACGAACAGCACCATGGCGAACACGCCGATCGGCATGATCAATGCCAGGAAGCTGGGCAGAAGCAGCAGCGTCAGGTGCAAGAACAGCGTCGCCGACAGGCCGCGATTGACGATCAGCTCGACGTAGCGCAGCGACTGCGTCAGCCAGACCAGGCACATCAGGCCCAGCGTGATCAGGATGGTTCCGACGACCAGCTGCCGGAAGATGTACCGCGTGATCTGGTTCATGAGGCGCCGGGATTATAGCGGTCCGGTCCGGCCTACCCCACGAAAATCGGGCCGATTCGCGCGAGTTGCGGGACCAGAGGACAGTGTCATACTACCTTGCCGGGGTTCATCAGGTTGTGCGGGTCGACGGCTCGCTTGACCGCGCGCATGAGGTCGAGCTCGACGCCGCCGCGGTACTGCTCCAGGTACTTGCGGCGCAGTCGTCCCACCCCGTGCTCGGCGGCGAAACTGCCGCCCATCGCCGCGACCGAGTCGTTGACGATGCCCGCGACCTCGTCCCACCGCGCCAGGAATGCCTTCGGATCACCGCCGACAGGCTGGCTCAGGTTGAAATGCACATTGCCGTCGCCGACATGGCCGAAGGCGACGACGCGGATGCCGTCCACGGCTGCTTCGACCTGCTTCGTGCATGCCTCGATAAATTCCGCCATCCGCGATACCGGCACGGTGATGTCGTTCTTGATGCTGGCGCCCTCCGGCTTCTGCGAATCGGACATTTCCTCGCGCAGCTTCCAAAGCGCATCGGCCTGGGCGTCGCTCTCCGCCAGCACGGCGTCGCGTACCAGGCCGGCCTCGTAGGCATCCGCGAGCACCGATTCCAGCTTGTCCCGCAGCGGCGCATCGGGGTCGGAGGATGTCAGCTCGATCAGGGCGTAGGCGGGGTGCGGTTCGGCGAACGGGTCGCCGGTGCCCGGCACGTGGCGCATCACGAACTCGACGCCGATGCGGGGCAGGAACTCGAAGGAGGTGATGTAGTCGCCCGCCGTCGCCCGCAACCGGGTCAGCAGCTCGAGGGATGCCGCCGCGTCTGCGATGCCGGCCATCCCTACCTCCCGCGCCCGCGGCCTCGGATAGAGCTTCAGCACGGCCGCCGTGATCAGCCCGAGTGTGCCTTCGGCGCCGATGAACAGGTGCTTGAGGTCGTAGCCGGCGTTGTCCTTTCGCAGGCTGCGCAACCCGTTCCAGACGCGCCCGTCCGGCAGCACCACTTCGAGGCCAAGCACCAGATCGCGGGTGTTGCCGTAGCGCACGGTGTTGTTGCCGCCTGCATTGGACGACAGGTTGCCGCCGATCTGGCAGCTTCCCTCGGCGGCGAGGCTGAGCGGGAACAGACAGCCGGCGTCGCCCGCCGCCTGCTGCACCGCTGCCAGCACGCAGCCGGCCTGCACGGTCATCGTCATGTTCACCGGGTCGACGTCCAGCACCCGGTTCATCCGGGACACGCTGATCAGGATCTGGCTGCCGCTCTCGTCGGGAACCGAGCCGCCGACCAGGCCGGTGTTGGCCGCCTGCGGCACCATCGGCACGCGCGCCTCCGCGCACAGACGCACCGTCTCCGCCGCTTCCTCCGTCGAGGCCGGGCGGACAACCAGCGGTGTGCGGCCGTGGAACAGGCCCCGCCAGTCCTTCATGTAGCCGTCCATGGCGGAGGCGTCGTCGATATAGCCCTTCGGACCGACCACCTGCTTCAGGGCGTCGATCAGCGGGGCGGGCACGCCCTCCGGGCGGGTGTCGTTTGGCATCGGACGTCTTCCTGTCACCTGTTCGCGACCCGTCCCACGGGAGCGTGGCGATTTCAGGGCCGCGCAAGATCCTCGAGGATATTGCCCATCGCCCACACGGAAATCTTGTGCTGCGCACGTGTCTCGTCGATCAGCACGGCGAAGTCTTCCGGCGAGTTGCCGAGGGCGGCGACCGCATCGCGCACGGCGGGTTCGTAGAGACGCGCCGTGACGTTGTTGTAGCAGCAGCGGCGGTAGCGGTTGAAGACCTGAAGCTACCGGCGTCCTTCGCCACGTGCGGCCGGCACGAACGTCTCCAGGCAGTTCGCCGCCGCCACCATGGTGATCCAGCCGCTCGCCGTCGAGGATGTCAGTCGCGCTTCTGCACGGTTGGACGGGGCGCCGCCGCCCGTCGCAGCCGGTCGTTGATGGCGCGGCCGAGGCCGCTCTCGGGGACCGGCATCACCGCGATGCCGCTCGCTCCCGGCCGGTCGAGTTCCCGCAGCATCGAGAACAGGTTGGCCGCCGCCTCGCGCAGGTCGCCGGCCGGGCTGAGGTTGCGCTGCGATATCGCACCTTCCGGAGCGCCGGGTCCGAAAGCGAGCAGGACCTCGCCGGGCCGCAGATCCGTGACATCGAGCCGCACCGGCAGGGCGGGCGCGTAGTGGCTCAGCAGCATGCCCGGCGAACGCAGCGTGCGGAGGCTTTCCACGCCGCCCGGCCGGTCGGCCATATCGTCGTGCGGGCTGCCCGATTCCACGCGGTCCAGAACCTCCTCCAGCGCTTCGATGGTGATGCCGCCCGGGCGCAGGACCCGGGCAGGGGTGCGCGTGAGATCGAGGACAGTCGATTCGACGCCGACGCTGCACGGCCCGCCGTCGACAAGGAGCGCGACGCTGTCGCCGAGCGAGGCCGTGACATGGGCTGCCGCGGTCGGGCTGACTTGGCCGGAGCGGTTGGCGCTGGGCGCGGCGACCGGCCGGTCGGCGGCGCGGATCAGCGCGATGGCAACGGGTGAGCCCGGCACCCGTACCGCCAGCGTATCGAGACCGGCGCCCGCCAGCAGCGTCACCGGACAACCCGCCCGGCGCGGCAGCACCATGCTGAGCGGTCCCGGCCAGAACGCCGCGGCCAGGAGATCCGCCCGCTCGTCGAACCTGACCAGCCGGCGGGCCTGTTCGGTGTCGGCCACATGCACGATCAGCGGATTGAAATGCGGTCGGCCCTTGGCCTCGAAGACCGATGCCACCGCCTCGCCGTTGGTGGCGTCGGCTCCGAGGCCGTAGACGGTCTCGGTGGGAAACGCGACGAGAGCGCCCGAACGGAGCAGCCGCCCGCCTTCCGCGATCCCGGCGGCATCGGCCGCCACCGTTCGCACCATCAGCTTTCCAGCCCGCGGACGACGAAGAAGGGATTGAGGAAGTCCGGTCGGCCGCGATAGGTGAGCGGCGTGCCGTCCAGACGGCGCACGCTGCCCCCGGCCGCCTCGACCACCGCCTGTCCGGCCGCGGTATCCCATTCGCTGGTCGGGCCGAAGCGCGGGTAGATATCCGCTGTGCCGGTGGCCACCAGGCAGAATTTCAGCGAGCTGCCGGCGTTGATCCGGTCGTGCACCCGCAGGTCGGCGAGGAACCGGTCGAGCCTGTCGGCATTGCGGTGGGAGCGGCTGTCGAGCACCGTCAGCCCCTCCGCCGGCGGGATACGCGCCCCGATCGGTCGTGGGCGGC
>JBBDQX010000149.1:0-5655 GCA_040905765.1 Acetobacterales bacterium | reverse complement strand
CAACAAGACGCGGCGGCGGTTCCTGCCGAACCTGCAGCACTACACGCTGCAGTCGGAGCTTCTGGGCCGGAGCGTGAAGCTGCGTCTGTCGGCCCATGGCCTGCGCTCGGTGGAGCATGCGGGCGGGCTGGACGCATGGCTGCTGAAGACCAAGAACGAGCGCCTGTCGCCGGAGGCGATGAAGGTGAAGCGGCAGATCCGCAAGGCCCGCGACACCGCCGAGACCGCGGCCGCCGCCGCGGCCTGAACGGGCTGCCGCGCCGCCCGCCCCCGGCCCGTGACGGCCTCGGCCTGACGGTCGTGGGAGCCCGGCCCGGCACCTCTCCCGGCCCGTCCGCTTCGGAGCCACCTCATGCCTGACCGCCCGGGCCGGCCGGCCTATGCGCGCATGCCGCCCGGCGCCCTGATCGTCGCCGTCCTGGCGATGATGGGGGCGGTGTTCGCCTCCAACCTGCTGGTCGAGATCCCGATCAACGACTGGCTGACCTGGGGCGCCTTCTCCTATCCCGTCACCTTCCTGGTGACCGACCTGACCAACCGGCAGTTCGGCCCCGCCCGCGCCCGGCAGGTGGTCTATGCCGGATTCGCGCTGGGCGTCGCGCTGTCGGTCGGCGCGGCGGACTGGCGCATCGGCCTGGCCTCGGGCGCCGCCTTCCTGGTCGCGCAGCTTCTCGACATCTGGATCTTCGACCGGCTGCGCCGCGGCCGCTGGTGGCGCGCGCCGCTGGCCTCCTCGGCACTGGGCTCCAGCGTCGACACCGCCATCTTCTTCAGCCTCGCCTTCGCCGGCACCGGCCTGCCCTGGATCACCTGGGCGGCAGGCGATCTGGGGGTGAAGTTCCTGATGGCGGCCAGCCTGCTCGTGCCCTATCGCCTGGCCATGGCGATGCTCGGCTGGGCCTGGAGCCCGCGCCCGGCGAGGTAGGGCGAGCTCCCCGGCCAGTCCCGACGGCTCTTCGCTTCTCCCGTCGCCACCGGCCTTGAGCCGGGGGCACGACGGGTGGCGCCGCCCCGAACGCCAGCGGTCGCCGCCTTGCCTTTCCGTCGCGGTCCCGGCTCAAAGCGGGGACGACGGCAGGGGGGCGTTCGCAGGTGCCCGGAAAAAGGTCAGCGCGTGCCGCCGGCGCTCCTGCGCGCCGTCCGCGTGGCGGCGGCGGCCTGTGCGCGGCCGGCAGTGGCGCGGCCGCTGGGATCGCCGCCCGGCGCCCCCCGTCCGTCCCGCTGCGGGTTGGCGTCCGGCCCCGGATCGTCGTCGAACAGCTCGGTCAGGTTCTCCATCATCACGCCGCCGAGCTGCTCGGCATCGACGATGGTGACCGCGCGGCGGTAATAGCGGGTGACGTCGTGACCGATGCCGATCGCCGTCAGCTCCACCGGGGAGCGGGTCTCGATCCACTGGATCACCTCCCGCAGGTGGCGGTCCAGATAGTTGCCGGGATTCACCGACAGGGTTGAATCGTCGACCGGCGCGCCGTCGGAGATCACCATCAGGATGCGGCGCTGCTCGGTCCGGCCGAGCAGGCGGCTATGCGCCCAGAGCAGGGCCTCGCCGTCGATATTCTCCTTCAGCAGGCCCTCGCGCAGCATCAGGCCCAGGCTGCGGCGGGAGCGGCGCCAGGGCGCATCGGCCGATTTGTAGACGATGTGGCGCAGGTCGTTCAGCCGGCCGGGATTGGGCTGCTTGCCGTGGTTCAGCCATTTCTCGCGGCTCTGGCCGCCCTTCCAGGCGCGCGTCGTGAAGCCCAGGATCTCGACCTTCACGGCACAGCGCTCCAGGGTGCGGGCCAGGATGTCGGCGCACATCGCCGCCACCGTGATCGGGCGGCCGCGCATCGAGCCGGAATTGTCGATCAGCAGGCTGACGACGGTGTCGCGGAAGTCGGTCTCGGATTCCTGCTTGTAGCTGAGCGGCAGCACCGGGTTCGCCACCACCCGCGCCAGCCGCGCGGCGTCGAGGATGCCCTCGTCGAGGTCGAACATCCAGGTGCGGTTCTGCTTCGCCAGCAGGCGCCGCTGCAGCCGGTTCGCCAGCCTGGCGACGACGCTCTGCAGGTTGTGCAGCTGCTGGTCCAGATGCTGGCGCAGCCGGGCCAGCTCCTCCGCGTCGCACAGCTCGTCGGCGCCGACCACCTCGTCGAACTCGGTGGTGAAGGCGCGATAGGCCGGCGGCTGCGGCTGGTTGTGCTTGAGGTCGGGCCGCGGCGGCCGCAGCCCCTCGCCGGATTCCTCGCCGTCGGCGGGCATCTCGCGCTCGCCCGCGGCCATCGCCTCGGACTCGCCGCTGTCGTCGGCGGCGGCGTCCTGGCTGTCGTCCTGGTCGGCGCCCATCGCCTCGGAGCCCGACTGCTCGCCGGCACCGCCCTCGCCTTCGCCCTCGGCCTGATCCTGGTCGCTGTCCTCGTTCGGCGCATCCTCGTCGTCGAGTTCGCTGCCGTCGTCGTCGGTGAGCTCCAGGTCGTGGATCAGCCGGCGCGCCACGCGGCCGAAGTCGCGCTGGTCCTCGATCGCCCCCAGCAGCTTGCCGAACTCGGCGCCGCCCTTCTCCTCGATCCAGTCGCGCCACAGGTCGACCATGTGGCGGGCCTCGTCGGGCATGGCGCGGCCGCTGAGCTGCTCCCGCACCATCATGCCCACCGCCTCGGCCAGCGGCGCCTCGGAGCGGTCGGTCATGCGGCCGAAGCCGCGGGAGCGGCAGCGCTGCCGCAGGGCGGTGTCCAGGTTGTCGGCGACCCCGATCATGCGGCGGCAGCCCAGCGCCTCCACCCGGGCCTGCTCGACGGCGTCGAACACCGCGCGCGCGGTGCCGCCGACGGGCAGCATGCGGGCATGAAGGGCGTCGTCATGGTGGCGCAGGCGCAGGGCGATGCCGTCGGCTAAACCGCGCAGGTTGGCGATCTCCGCGCGGTCCATCTCCCGCGAGGGCGCGGGCAGGCGGGCGCGGTCGCCGCGCAGGCCCGGCGTCTCCGGGCCGTAGCTGACCTCGAGTTCGCGCACCTCGGCGATCGCGCGGGTCGCCGCCGCGACCGACCGTTTCAGGACCTCGACCGGGTTCTCGGGCTTCTGTGCGCTCACAATGACCTGCGCGTTCAGGCCATCTGCACGTGGGCGGCCGACTCCGGCAGTTCCTCGCCGAAGCTGCGCTGATAGTATTCCGCCACCGAGGGCCGCTCCATCTCGTCGCACTTGTTCAGGAAGGTGACGCGGAAGGCGAAGCCGATATCGCCGAAGATGCGCGCATTCTCCGCCCAGGTGATCACCGTCCGCGGGCTCATCACCGTGGAGATGTCGCCCGCCATGAAGCCGGCACGGGTCATGTCGGCGACGTCGACCATGGAGGAAATCTGCTTCCGCCCCTCCGCCGTGTCGTACTCCGGCGCCTTGGAGAGGCAGATGTTCACCTCCGCATCGTGGGCCAGGTAGTTCAGGGTGGTGACGATGTTCCAGCGGTCCATCTGCCCCTGATTGATCTGCTGCGTCCCGTGATACAGGCCGGTGGTGTCGCCGAGGCCCACGGTGTTGGTGGTGGCGAAGACACGGAAGCAGGGATGCGGGCGGATCACCCGGTTCTGGTCCAGGAGGGTCAGCTTCCCCTCCACCTCCAGCACGCGCTGGATCACGAACATCACGTCCGGCCGGCCGGCATCGTATTCGTCGAACACGATGGCGGTGGGCGACTGCAGCGCATAGGGCAGGATGCCCTCGCGGAACTCGGTCACCTGCTTGCCGTCGCGGATCACGATGGCGTCCTTGCCGATCAGGTCGATGCGGCTGATATGGCTGTCCAGGTTCACCCGGATGCAGGGCCAGTTCAGCCGTGCCGCGACCTGCTCGATATGGGTCGACTTGCCGGTGCCGTGATAGCCCTGGATCATGACGCGGCGGTTATGCGCGAACCCGGCAAGGATCGCCAGGGTCGTCTCCCGGTCGAACAGATAGGTCTCGTCCACGTCGGGCACGTGGTCCGAGGGGGCGCTGAAGGCCGGCACCACCATGTCGGTGTCGATGCCGAAAACCTCCCGCACCTTCACCTTCGTGTCGGGCAGGTCGATCTGCTGCGTCTTGGTGGTATCAATCGCTGTCTGAGTATTCATGTGCGGGATGTCTTGATCATTTCAGGCGGAAATCGGCAAATGCATCGACGCGACGGTCGGATCTTTCCACCCGCCGCCGTGGCGAATCTGCCATCGGGGCAACAGCCCACGCGGCCGTGGGCCGGTCGGCCACGGGCGCGATGCGGAAACGCAGTTAAGCATACCCGCACGCGAGAAGGTAGCGATAGGCCCTGGTCACGGCCTTGAAGCGGTCTTCCGACCGCTTGTCGCCCCCGGTCGCGTCCGGATGGTAGCGCTTGGCCAGCTGCTTATACCGTACCTTGATGTCGTGCAACGAGGCGTGCTGGTCAAGGCCGAACAGCTTCAGCGCCGCCCGTTCGCCCGGTTTCATCGGGCGTTCGGCACGCTGCGGGTCGGTGCCGTGGACGCTGCCGTCGACGCCGAACGCGGCGGCGAAGACGTCCAGGTCGTCGCGGATCCAGCTCCCGCCGCCGCCGCCCGGCGCCCCCAGGCGCCAGGTCGGCCGGTGCCAGGTCACGTCCTCGTTGCGGTATGCGGCGATCTGCTCCGGCGTCATGCCGGCGAAGAAGTCCCAGGCGGCATTGTAGTCGCGCACATGGGCGAGGCAGAACGCATGGAAGCCGTCCTCGCGCCGCCGGCTGCGGGGCGCGCGATAGCTGCCATCCTCGCTGCAGCCGGGCCAGGCGCAGCTGCCGCGGCGGCCGGGCTCCGGCGGCCCGGCTGCGCCCCCGGCAAGCCCGGCCGCGGCGCGGCCGTCCGCGCCGCGGGCCGCGCCATCATCTTCACTCCGGTGCAACATGTCGCAGAGTATGCGTAGCTGCGATAGGACAGGCAACCGGTCGGCACCGGGCCGGCCAGGGAGAAGCCATCATGCGAATTGCCACCCGTATCGAGGGGAAGTTGCGTCAGGCGTTCGCGCCGGCGCGGCTGGAGGTCGTGGACGAGTCGGCCGCCCATGCCGGCCATGCCGGCGTGGCGGAGCTCGGCCACGAGGCCGGCGAAACCCATTTCCGGGTCTACATCGTATCGGACGCCTTCGTCGACAAGACCCGGCTGGAGCGCCAGCGCGCGGTGAACGCGGTGCTTGCCGAAGAGCTGTCCGGCCCGGTGCATGCGCTGAGCATCCGCGCCCGCACGCCCGAGGAACTGCGGGCCGGGCTGCAGGGGGGGCCGCAGGGCTGATGCGCATTTTCGCGCTATCCAACCTGAGCAACTTATGGTAGGTCGCACTGGCCCCATGCGACTGCTACGCCATACAACGACAATGGGAAGAAACGTGCGTCCGCCGTCCAATAAAGACCATCTGATCGTCGGAAATATTACGCTGCCCACCGGGCGAACGAGTATCAAGCTTTCGTTCGTCGAGTGGCAGGCACTCCGCCACGTATGCCAGAGCCGCAACATGTCCCTGGACGATTTCTGTGCCGAGGTCGAGGCCGACCCCGCACGCACGGAGCGGTCCCGGACCATGCGGATCCGCGCTGCGGTGCTGCTGCACCTGCTGCAGCGCCTGCGGGTGGATATCGTCGCGGCCTGAACCGTCTGCCGCCCGTCGCGACCCCCACAGCCGGGCTGCCCTGTC
>JBBDQX010000148.1:0-5664 GCA_040905765.1 Acetobacterales bacterium | reverse complement strand
CGGGATGGCGCTCTCCCCCGCCGCGGGGGCGCGTCTCCGCCGCTTCGATCAACCCCTGTCAGGCCCGAGTATGAATATGGCGAATACGACCTCCGACATCCTTGTGTTCGAGCCTGATCCGCGCGGCCATGCGCAGGAATGGCTGGAGCACCTGATTGACTGGACAGAGGCGCATCCCGGTGCGCCCCGCCTGACGCTGGTCGTGGCGCAGGGCCTGTCGGGCGACCTCCGCCATCGCGCTTCCGAGGTTGTCCGCATCATCACGCTGTCGCCGCGCGAGTGCCGGCTGTGCAATCACCGCAGCCTCGCGGTCAGCGCGATGAGCCGCTGGTGGGCGATGCGCCGCCACCTCGCCGGAACGGGCGCGACGCACGGATTCTTTCTCGCGCTCGATCACCTTGCGCTGCCGCTCGCGCTGTCGCTGCCGACAGGAGGCAAGCCGGTGTCGGGCATCCTGTTTCGCCCGACCAGCCACTATCACGAGTTCGGCTCCGGCCCGGGAACCTGGCGGGAGAGAGTTCGCGATCTCCACAAACAGCTTCTGACGCGGCTGATGCTGCGCAATCCGCGGGTCTGGGCGGTCTACTCGATCGACCCGTTCTTTCCGGACTATGCGGCCCGGCATTACGCCAAGGGCGACAAGGTGGTTGAACTCGGCGATCCGGCGTTTCCGCCGCCGGAACCGGACGAGCAAGAGCGGGCTCTGGTTGCCGATCTGCCGTCGGACCGGACCACCTTCGTGCTGTTCGGCGAGATCACATGGCGCAAGGGCCCGCTTCCCCTGCTCGCAGCTCTGGCGCGGATGCCGGAGGAGCAGGCGGCTAGGTGCAGCGTCGTCCTGGCCGGGAGAATCGATCCGCCGATCCGCGACGCGGTGCTCGATGCGGTCAGGGAGTCGCAAGAGGCCAGGCCAGGATTGCGGCTGAAAGTGGTCGACCGGCGCCTTGCAGCGGGAGAGATCACAGCCCTGATCCAGCGGAGCGACGCCGTGCTGGTTCCGTATCAGCGGTTCGTCGGCTCAAGCGGCGTACTGCTGTGGGCGGCGCAACTCAGGCGGCCGGTAATCTGTCAGGCCTATGGCCTCGTCGGCGAGTTGACCCGCCGCTACCGGCTCGGTGCCGCGGTGGATTCGAGCGATCCGGACGCCCTGTCCAGGGCGATCGCCGGGGCGGTGAGGAACGGCGCCGGGGAGCTGTGCGATCCGGAGATGATGGCTCGGTTCGTCGCCGACCGCACGCCGGAAGCCTTCTCCGGGACCCTGCTTTCGGGACTGGCGGAACCTGTGGTCGAAGGCGCGGAATCCCCTGCTGACGGCGACTACGATTGGTCACAACGATTCCCCGTTTGATCACGCGCATGGACGCGGCGGCGGTGAGAAGGTCGCCGTGGTCCATGCGACCCGACAGGAGAATTTGATGTACCACGTTCGCCCGTCGTATCTGCGCCCCGAGGGCGCGGTCCCGGCGGACAGTGAATCGCGCGAACCCCAGGTGTCGGCCAAGGTCGCCACCGGGTTGCTGCTGTTGCAGGATCTGGTTGCGTTGCCGGCTATGGCGGCGCTCGCGTTCGCGCTCAAGCTCAGCAACGACCCGTTCGCCTCGCCCTCGCTCTACGCCACGGTGGCCGCATTGGGGACGCTGCTGGCGCTGAATGTGTTCCACTTCGCCGGCATCTACTCCACCGGCACCATCCATAAGCCGCTGGCCACGATGCGCCGTATGGCGCTGTGCTGGCTCGGCGTCGCCGTCGCCCTCGTGGCGCTCGGCTTCCTGACCAAGATGTCGCAAGAGTTCTCGAGGACCTGGTCGCTCATGTGGTTTGGGCTCGGCCTCGCCTCGCTGCTCGCGATCCGTGCCGTTTTCTACTGGCGCGCCGCCAACTGGATCGCGCAAGGACGACTCAGCACCAACGTCGCCGTCGTCGGCACGGGACCGCTGGCGGAGCGTCTCGCGATACAGCTCTATTCGCAGCGCAACGCCGGCATCCGGGTGGTCGGCATCTTCGCCGACAACTCGCTGCACGAAGGGCCTCAGGGGCTCAGCGGCAACAGAGACGGCGCGCTAGAGGAACTGATCGCCTGGGCGCGCCGTGACAGGCTCGACACCGTCATCGTCGCGATCCCCACGGAAGAAGAGACGCGCCTGCAGCACGTCTTCCGCCGGCTCCGGGAAATCCCGGTCAACGTGCGCCTGTGCCCCGGCGCTATCGCGCTGCAACTGGTTAATCACGACGTGTCGCACTATGGCGGTGTGCCGACCATCAATATCGCGGAGCAGCCGCTCGCCGACTGGCGCAAGGCGATGAAGGACATCGAGGACCGCATTCTTGGCGCCGCCATCCTGACGCTGATATCGCCGCTGATGATCGGCATCGCCGTCGCGATAAAGGCGACGAGTCGGGGACCGGTGCTCTTCCGGCAGCCTCGCCACGGCTACAACAACGAGATCATCGAGGTGCTGAAGTTCCGGACGATGTATGTCGACCAGGAGGATCGGGACGGCAATGTCTCGACCCAGCGCCACGACCCGCGGATCACGCCGGTCGGACGGCTGTTGCGCAGCACCAGCCTTGACGAACTGCCGCAGTTCATCAACGTGTTGCGCGGCGAGATGTCGATCGTCGGTCCGCGGCCGCACGCCCTGTCCTCAAAGGCCGGCGGCTACGCCTTCCACGAGGCGGTCAGCCAGTACGATGCGCGGCACCGCATGAAGCCCGGCATCACCGGATGGGCCCAGGTCAACGGCTGGCGCGGTCCGACCGATACGGTCCGCCAGCTCCGCGAGCGCGTCGAGCACGACCTGTACTACGTCGATAACTGGTCGCTGTGGCTCGACATCAAGATCATCGTCATGACCATCTTCAAGGGCTTTCGGTCCAAGAATGCCTTTTGAAGCCGACGTAGGTGCGGGCCGGGGACCGCTGCGCTACCTCTGGGTGACGCGGGTCGATCCGGCGCCGGAGAACAACGGCGAGCGGCTGTATTCCGGCAGGCTTATCGACGCGGTGGCCGCGGCCGGTGGCGAGGTCGACGTGCTCTGCTTCGAGAGCGACAGCTCGCCGTGGCGGCCGATGGGCCGCAATGCGGGCATTGCCTTCTGGACCGTCGAGCCGACCCAGAAGCCCGGATGGGGTAGCCTGCTGTCCAGGCTCCCCAATTTCACGTACCAGAACAGTTCGCCCGAGATCTCGGCGCGTCTTCGCGCGTTGCTCAGCCAGCACCAGTGGGACGTGGTGGTGCTTGATGGCATCGCCGCCGGCTGGGCGCTGTCGGTGCTGGAATCATTCGGACTGGTGGGGTCGAACGGGACGCGCGTCGTCTACGTGTCGCACAACCACGAAACCTCCACCCGCGCTCGCGTGGCGCAGCACTATACGTCCAATCCGCTGATGCAGGGGGTCCTGCGCTACGACTCCTACAAGGTCGCCTGGCTTGAAGGGCGCATGGTCCAGGCGGCCCACGTGGTCACCGCCATTACGGACGAGGACGCGCAGGCATTCCGCCACGCCGCGCCCGGCAAGCGTGTCGTCACGTTGTCGCCCGGATATTCGGGGCGCCGTCGCGAGACGCGTCATATCGGCGCCGATACGCCACGCCAGGCTGTCATCGTCGGCAGTTTCGAATGGATCGCCAAGAAGATGAACCTCGAGGCTTTCCTTGACGCCGCTGATCCCCTGTTCGCCGAAGCAGGCATCCAGTTGCGGGTGATTGGCAAGGGGTCGCCGGGCTTCCTCGAGGACCTGAGCCGGCGCATGCGCGCCACCGAGTTCACCGGGCCGGTCAAGGAGATCGGCCCTTACATGGCCGACGCGCGCCTTGCCATCGTGCCGGAACTGACCGGGGGCGGATTCAAGCTCAAGCTGCTCGACTACGTCTTCCATCGTCTTCCGATCGTGGCGATCGACGGCTCCCTTTCCGGGGTGCCGCTGCGACACGGGGACTCTGTCCTGACGTACCGCACCTTCGACGACCTCGCGCGAGGCGTCGTCGACTCGATCGACAACGTTGATCTGCTGAACCGTCTCCAGGACACGGCCTTCGAACGTTGCGACGGGCGTTTCGACTGGCGGCGGCGCGGCGAACTTTTCATCGACCACACTGCATACGCATGAGTCGCAGTTATCCGCAGACGCGCCACGGCTCCTTCGTCGACAAGGTGCTGGTCGCGCTCTATCTGGTCGGCATCTACCTCGGCATCGCATTCCAGCTTCCCGGTGGCGTGCCGGTGCCCCAGGTTGTCGCCGGGCTGGCGGGGTTCGGCCTGCTGATGAAGCATGCGGGTCAGATATCGACCCGGCATGTCGTGCCGGTGATTGTCGTGCTGGTGCTCGCGGTCTGCTCGATCCTGACGGCTCCCGACTACGGCCTGCTGAACGAGCGGTTCAAGGGCTTCGTGCAGTTCACCTACGCGATGATGATCACTTACGGGTTCTTCCTCGCGGCACGGACGCTGTCGGCACGGTGGCTGGCGCGTTTCTTCATGGCGTTCTGCGTCGCCATCATCGTCGGCTGTGCGATGGAGAACGCTATCCCCGCGTTCAAGGCGGTGAGCGACGCCTTCCGGGGCTGGGTGTTCGAGTCCGGCGTATATGACTCCGACATCCGCGATATAGGGCTGTACGGCCAAGTGCGGCCCAAGCTGTTCACGTCGGAGCCGTCGTTCGTCGCCTTCTCCTTCACGCTGTTCGCCTTCGCCTGGTACGTGGTCTCTCGGATGCCGGCAAAGGCCATCGTGTATATCGTCATGCTTGCCGTGGGTTACGAGTTCCTGCGCAGCCCGACGATGCTGATCGGTGTCGGGCTGGTACCGGCCTACGAGATACTCATTGCCTCGCGCGGCGTGGGGCGGGGCGGGATGCAGCTCAACTGGTCGCGTGCCACCGTCGCGACGGTGGTCTCGGCGATCCTTGCCGTCGCCGGCCTCATCGTGGCTACGGTGGTCTTCGCCGCCCGCATCGAAGAGATCGTTGCTGGCAACGATCCCAGCTTCTTCGCCCGGATCATAGCGCCGCCAATGCTCGCGCTAGAGATACTTGCCGAATACCCGCTGACCGGGGTCGGCATGACCGGCTGGGAGTTCCTCGATGCCAAGGTGCAGCAGATATACGCGACCACCTCCTGGCTCAGCCTGGAGCTGGAAATCGAGAGCGCGCAGCACGCGATCACCAACTATTTCTGGCTGCACTGGATATTCCTCGGGTTGTTCTGGGGCCTGGCGGTGCTGGCGGCGATGAGCTGGTATATCGCGCGTCTGGGCGTCCCCAGCGTGCTGTTCTGCTGGGGGGTGTGGGCCGTGTTCGGGCAGGCCGCCGGCGGCTGGGTCGATCCGCGGACATGGACCGTGCTGCTGCTGGCGGCTGCGGTATCGGTGGTGCATCAGCGCGACAAGCGGATGGCGCGCCATGCCGTGGAGGTCCAGCGGATGCGCCGCCGCCAACGCATGGCGGCGATGGCGCCCACCGCGCCCATTCCCGTTCGGCCGAGGCTGGTGTCCGGATATTCATGAAGATCCTGCACCTCAGCACCAGCGATATCCGGGGAGGCGCCGCACGCGGCGCCTTCTGGCTGCATCGGGCACTGCATGCGAAGGGCGTCGAGTCCCGCATGCTCGTCGGCCGCAAGTACAGCGACGACCTGGATGTCGAGGAGGTCGCCGGCGCCATCGC
>JBBDQX010000147.1:1312-5691 GCA_040905765.1 Acetobacterales bacterium | reverse complement strand
GTGCCGGCTGAACCCGGCAGCGCCAATGCCGTGCGCGACGACGATCGGATCGCCCAGGGAGTACCCGAGGCTCTCCGCCACCTCGGCGCCGAGGACAGCATCGAACAGATCATCGAAGGGCTTCCCCTCTGCAAGGCGAAGTCGACGGTCTCCGCCATACCGGTAATGCTGGAAATACCCGGCATCGGTGCCGAGCACGCGGAAGCCGCGATGGGAATCGCCGAGCGACAGCGGAATCGTCCAGGCCACCTCGGGACGGGCCGCGATATCGCGATAGCTCTCCCACGTTATGTTGTTCGTGGCGTTGCCGATGCGAAAGACCGAATACAGGAGGAGCTGGACGGAGCCGCTGCGCGCGCCGACGATGAGGTCGACACCCGATATGGTATCGGCGAAGCTCGCCCTGGCTTCGGTGCGGACCTTCTCGACGCCGAGCAGCAGCATCACGCTGACCGCGATGGCGGCGATCGTGAGGCACGCCGTAACGGCACGGTTGCGCAGGCTCTTTAAAGCGAGAGACAGGGCGTACATGGGCGGCTCAGGCTTCGGGAACGGTACGGTTGATCTCTGGCAGGTCGACGGCGCGGTCGAACCTGCCCCGAAGGCGGGCGTCATGACTGACAAACAGCAGCGTCGCACCCGTCACGGAGACTTCGCCGAACAGCAGTCCGAGAAAGGTTTCGCGCATGTCGTCATCCAGGGCCGAAGTCGGCTCGTCGGCGATGACGAGCTCCGGCGCGCCGATCAGCGCCCTGGCGGCAGCGACGCGCTGCTGCTGGCCGATGCTGAGCTGCGCGGATGAATGTCCGGCCACGGTGTCCGCGCCGAGACCCATGTACTCCAGAAGACGGAGGGCCTCCCCCTCGACGGATCCGGATCGCTGGATGGCGCGGGCGCGCCGCAGCTTCGAGAACCGGCAGGCCAGAGCGACGTTCTCGACCGGCGAGAGATAAGGCACGAGGTTGAACATCTGGAAGATGAAGCCGACGTGATCGGCGCGAAAGGCGTCGCGAGCGCTGCCGGAGAGCGCGCCGATCCCCGTTCCCATCACCTCGAGCGTGCCCGATTCGGGAACGGCAACGCCGCTCAGCAGGTTGAGAAGCGTCGTCTTGCCGCTGCCGCTCGGCCCCCTGATGAAGACACGCTCACCGGCATCTACGGTCAATCGAGAAATGTCGAGCACGAGGGGAGTATCTCGCCTCCAACGGAAGCGCAGACCGTCGATGCGGACCGCGGCACCTGACATCCGGGGCTCCCACCCGCTCTAAAACTTGAGCCGCGCCGCAGACGGCACAAGCTCGTGCGCCGATTGCCCGGCGGAAGAGAGGACCCGGGCGTTCAGCTTTTCGATGCCCGGAAAGCGCTCGAACAGTTTGACGTCGACATAGGCGGCGCGTGCCGGCGCTTCACAACGGAAATCATAGTGGGCGCGGAACTCGGCGTGGGTCTCGCCGTGAGAATCGTGACCGGCCTCATGGCCGTGTTCGTGACCATCGTTGCGACGGGCCTCGTTCGACTCTTCCCCGGTCATTCCCGTTTCCACCTTCGCTTCGTCAAGGCGGCAACCGGCCACGGCGGGAAACACGAACAGACCGGCCCCGTCGCGAAGCCCGGCAATGACCTTTTCCACCGCCGCCTTGTCCTCTGCGCCGCGCGGCGCATGCTCGAAGCCGACGAGGTCGTGTCCTGGCGATATCAGCTCGATTTCGATTTCGTCCGTCTCGACGGCAAGATTAAGCGTACCCGTTCCGTGAACATGCGCGCCGTGGCCGCGCCGTTCGTGATCGTGTTCATGCGCCGCCACACCGTGCATTAGCGCGGCCGACAGGGCGACTGCCGAGAGAGACGGAATCAGCCATGACATGGCGATAAGTTTCAGGAATCGCGAATAATCGGTCATCTTCGAGCATCCAGAGCAGGTTAACCGAGAGGAGAAATGAACTCCGACAGGCAGCTGGCTTAGTTTTCGGTGTAAGGCGTGATCCTGCCGGCATCGATGGCGTATCCCGATGAAACGACGCCCCGTCCATCCACCAGATCGAGCTGACTCACTTTGCGCTTCGCCTGCATGCGGCCCGTGATCCACACCGGCGTATACAGGTTCTCCGGCACGAACGGCGCGTCCAGGCGGACATGGACGATCTGGTTTTCCGGCGGCGGCGGGACGTGAATGCAAGCACCGACGTAAGGCACGAGCAGCAACTCAGTAACGGCAAGGCCGGAATGCTCGAGCGGCAGGGCGTAGCCGGGAATCTTCACGGTCTTGCCGTCGAGCTCGGCTTTGATGGCGCGGCCCGCCTCCGCGATTTCCGCGATGAGGGCATTGAGCTTGACGAGCTGGGCGTCGACGTCGACCCCCTGCCCTTCCAACTCGTGCATGTCCTCGACGGCGAACTCGTATTCACGGCTCACCTCGGAGAGCTGCCCCTGCTCCTTGCGCATCAGAATCTGGGCGATGCCGTAGAGCTTGACCTGCTGCTCCCTGGTCAGTTCTGGAAACGGATTGACCGGCTCCCTGGCCTGCGGCGGGAGAAGGTCGTCCCATGTGAGCTCCGTCGGCTGGGCCGCAGCGAGGGGCTGCGCGGCAAGGAAGCCGCAAAGCACCGCGATCGCGAACATTCGCAACATCAAAATCTCCGCAAATGACCGTTGCGTCCGACAGAGATGTTATAATATAACATTTCCGTATGTGCAACGGGGGACATCGGGAACATCCGAGGACACGGGCCTGGCGCCGTCGCCGAAGCACGCGCATGCTCGTCTTTGCACTCACGCTTTTCTTCGCCGGTGCGCAAACCCATGCCCTGACGCACGGCGCAGCGTATGGCACCGACCCGCATGAGCACAATGGGGCTCCTTGCCACGTGCAGGCCATCGCCCACGGCCTGACCGGCATCTCCATCCCAGACACAAAAGTTCCGTTGCCCGGCTACGGCTCGACCGAGCCGCCCGCCCGCCGGCACGAACTGGTCCGTCCCGCCAACCTTCGCGAGCGAAAGCCTATCCGGGCACCGCCCCGCCCCCTCTCCTGACCAGCCCGTTGCGTCCGGTGCACCGCGCCGGCGCGATCTCGTTTTCTCATATTCAGGAGAGTGCCATGCGCACGCACGCAATCCGTGCCGCAGTACTTGCGGCCGTCCCCCTTTGCCTGCCTATCAACCCCGGCGCCGCGCAGTCCCAGGACCTCCAGACGGTCCGCGACGAAATCCGCTCCATGCGCGAGGCCTATGAAAACCGCATCGGCGCCCTCGAGGCGCAGTTGAAGGAAATGGAGGCCGAGCAAAAAAAAGCCAGCGCTTCCGGCGCTCCGGCGCCGAGCGCCTCTGACAAGCCCGTCGTCCGCGACAACGCCTTCAACCCGTCCATCGGCGTCATATTCAACGGCAAGCTGTCGTCGTTCTCCGCCGATGAGTCGGAGTTTGCGGGCTTCGCCGTCGGCCATGAGGGCGAGCGCGGCCGCGAGGGCTTCGGCATCGGCGAGAGCGAGCTCAACTTCTCCGCCAACGTGGACGACAAGTTCTACGGCAGCGCCACCGCCGCCATCGTCCGCGAAGACGGCGAGGACAAGGTCGAGCTCG
Organism: Acetobacterales bacterium; assembly: GCA_040905765.1. Taxonomy (GTDB): domain Bacteria; phylum Pseudomonadota; class Alphaproteobacteria; order JBBDQX01; family JBBDQX01; genus JBBDQX01. The sequence continues at coordinate 2,113 of JBBDQX010000147.1, read as the reverse complement.
AGGAGGCCTTCGTCCAGACGCTGCCGGGCGCCGGCCTGCCGGACGGGCTGCGGCTCAAGGCCGGCCGCGCCTTCTGGACGCTCGGCTACCTCAACGAGCATCACGCCCATGCGGACGATTTCGCCGACCGTCCGCTGCCCTACCGCGTGTTCCTGAACAAGGCCTACAACGACGACGGCGTCGAGGCCGCCTGGGTGCTGCCGACCCCGTTCTTCGCCGAGATCGGCGGCGGCATCTTCCGCGGCGACGATTTTCCCTACGGCGGCTCCGACGACGGCACCGGCGCCTGGTCGGCGTTCGCCCGAGTCGGCGGCGATTTCGGCCCGAACCACAACTGGCGGACCGGTGTCTACCTGCTCGACGGCGAGGCAGGCAGCCGCGAAGCCAACGAAGACACCGTCACCTTTGTGGGCGATTCGCGCCTCTACGCCGCCGATCTGCGCTACGTCTGGGCGCCGACGGGCAATCCGCGCGACCAGGAAGTCATCGTCCAGGGCGAATACTTCTGGCGCGCGGAGGACGGCACCTACGAGGATTCGGACGCCGGCACCGGCGCTGTCGCCTTCGACGATTCGTCGAGCGGGTGGTACCTGCAGACGGTCTACAAGTTCGACCCGCAATGGCGCATCGGCGCGCGCTACAGCCGTCTCGCGCCCGCCTCCGTGCCGGGTGGACTTTCGGGCAGCGCGCTCGATTCGGGCGGGCACGACCCCGAGGCCTTCTCGCTCATGGCGGACTGGACCAACAGCGAGTTCAGCCGGCTGCGCCTGCAATACAACAACGAAGACCTGTCGGGCGGCG
>JBBDQX010000147.1:0-1302 GCA_040905765.1 Acetobacterales bacterium | reverse complement strand
ATTCGCCGCCGCGGCCGTTTCCCCATTGTCGCAAGCCAAGGCTGAGATACGCGTCTTCGCCTGCGAGCCCGAATGGGCCGCGCTCGCGGGCGAGATCGGCGGCGAAAACGTCACGGCCACGTCGGCGACCACCGCGTCCCAGGACCCGCACCACATTCGCGCCCGGCCGAGCCTGATCGCGCGCATCCGCCGGGCCGATCTCGTGTTCTGCACGGGTGCGGGGCTCGAGATCGGCTGGCTGCCGCTTTTGCTGCAGCGCGGCGCACCGGCCGGTGTGCAGCCGGGAACGCCGGGCCATCTGATGGCCGCAGACCACGTGACGCTGCTGGAAAAGCCGGAGCGCGTGGACCGCGCCGACGGCGACATCCATCCCGAAGGCAATCCGCACGTACATCTCGATCCGCGCAACCTGACGGCGATCTCCGCCGTCCTGTCGCAACGACTCGCCGCGCTCGATCCCCAGAACTCGGAAGCCTATCGGCAACGGGCGGCGGCCTTCGCCGCACGCTGGCAGGACCATATCGCCGGCTGGGAACGGCGCGCCCGAAGCCTGAAGGACATGCCGGTGATCGTGCACCACAAGTCATGGACCTACCTCGTGCGCTGGCTGGATCTGCGGGTGGTCGCCACGCTGGAGCCCAAGCCCGGCCTGCCGCCAACCTCGGCGCACCTGGAATCCCTGCTGGCGCTTGCACGTACGCAACGCATCGCGGCGATCCTGCGCACCCCCTATGACCCCTCGGCACCGTCGGAATGGCTTTCCGAGCGCACGGATATTCGTGCCCTCGAATTGCCTGCCACCGTCGGTGGCGACGGTGCCAAAGACCTCGGCGCGCTTTTCGAGGCGATCCTCGCCCGCCTCGAGGAGGCCGCCCGTGAGCGCTGATCTCGTCGCCATCCTCGGCCCCGCTGTCGCCATCTGCCTGATGGTGGCGCTCGTGCACGTGCCGCTCGGGATCGAGGTGCTCAACCGCGGCATCGTCTTCATCGACCTCGCCATCGCCCAGATCGCCGGGCTGGTGATCGTTCTCGCCGGCCTCACGTGGCACGAGCCGCCGTGGCTGGCCCTGCAGGCGATGGCGGGCGCCGCCGCCGTGATCGCGGCCATCGGCTTCCGCTGGATCGAAAGAAAGAGCCCGCGCGAGCAGGAGGCCGTGATCGGCGCCAGCTTCATCGTCGCCGCCTCGGCGACATTGCTGGCACTTGCCAACCACCCCCACGGCGGCGAGGAAATCCAGCACGTGCTGTCGGGCCAGGTGCTGTTCGTGACCTGGCACGACGTCGCGCGCATGGTGCCGGCCT
>JBBDQX010000146.1:0-5715 GCA_040905765.1 Acetobacterales bacterium | reverse complement strand
GCTCGTCGATCGAGGGAATGCCGTCCTTCGGCGGTCCGCCCGAACGGATTTCCGACAGATCGACGGAATGCCGGGAAAAGTCGGTCGAGGACCATTCCGCAGCCCACCGGTCCGGTGCGGCAGCAGCGGCGGCGGCAGAGAAAACGGCGACGACGGCGACGGCGGCAAGCGATCTGTGCATGCCCGAGGGTCAGCGTGGGGCCCAGCCGAAGCCAGTCACACCCGCTCAAAAGGGCGTGACTGGCGTCAGATATTCTGGCTGCCGTCGATCAGCGCGAGGATGCGGTCGATCGCCTCGTCGGCCAACGCCGCCAGTTCGTCTTCCGTGCGGTTCTGGATCGGGTGCGGCACGAAGTGCAGCGCCGGCGAGAAGCCGAGCGACTTCGCCTGCGCCGCCGCGGCGGGCTCGAACTCCACGGTTGCCACGGCGCATCCGGGAATGCCGCGGCGGTCCAGCTCCGTGATGTCATGCAAACTGCACGACGTGCACGAGCCTCAGTCGGCGAGCCCTTCGACGACGACGTCGCAGCGCTCGACGATATCCTGCAGAACCTTCTCCGGCGCCGGCTTGGTGTGCGTCGGCTTCGCGAAGCGCAGCACCTTGAGCCCGCGCTCGGCGAGCTTCTGCTCGACGCGGTCGAGGAACTCGTGGCTCCGTTCCTTCGAGATCGACAGCAGGCCGATCGTCGCCGCCGACAGGTCCGCCGGCGGTGGAATGCGCTCGCGCGAGGCGGCCATGGTCTCGGCCGTCGGGTCGCGCATCATATAGGGTTCGTTGCGGATCATTCGCCGATCTCCTTGCTGACCACGGTCACCTCCTTCGGGTTCCGCTGGCCTGTCCACCCGCCGATGATAGACGAATTCAGGCCGCCGCGCCCGCCCGCTCGAACCAGCAGGAAGTTCTCCCGCGGAAGCTTTCCGATCGGGGTATCGCCAAGGGCGGGATCGGCGCCGGTCGGTGCCCCGCCGACCCCGCGAGCGACCTCGCTGGCCGGCCTGAGCATCGCCTCGAACAGCGCGTCCTCGATCTTTTCCCGACCCCATCCGGCGGCCTGGTAGATCGAATAATGGTCCGGCGACAGCACCAGCACCGCGCCGCCGCTGATGCCGACCGGCGCCTTCGGGTGCGTCACACGCCACAGCCCCATGGCTAAGGACCGCGTCAGTTCCTCCGGCGTCCGCGACTTCTGGTCCGAGAAGCCGGAAGGCCCTTCGGCATGAAACAGCGTCACCGTGGATACGCCGGGGGCATGGCCGCGCGCCACCGACAGGGGCGTCCACTCCGGGTCGGTCTCGTCCTCGGCGAAGCAGAAGGTGTACTTGCCGGGATTGCCCATCACCGAACGGTCGATCTCCTGCGGCCGGCCGCCGCCGACGTTGCGGATGACGAGCTGCAGCGCCCGGCCGATGGTGGCGTTGGCGCGGTTGCCCTGACCCAGCGCGTTGCCCTGCCAGTTCATGCCGATCCGCTTCGCCACCGGCCCGTTGACGATGACCAGCGGACCCGCGCTGTTCAGCGTGCACAGCAGCCCGTGCATCGAGAACGCCGGCAGCAGCGCCGCCTCGATGGCCGACAGCACCACGGGGAAGTATTCCGGCCGGCAGCCCGCCATCACCGCGTTGATCGCCGCCTTCTCGACGGTGCATTCGTTGAGGTTCGGCGGGATCAGCCCGACGACCTCGTGAGGCTTGCGTGTCGTGCCGGCCAGCATGCGGGCGATGCGCAGGTCGGTCGGCGGCACCACCGGCAGGCCGTCGGACCAGCCACGGTCGTAGGCGATCTCGATGGGATCGTCCCATTCGGACACCTCGATGGTCCGCGCCTTCAGGGCGACGTCGCCGAAGCGCAGCGCCAGCCGCTCCACCATACCCGGGCCGACGTTGAGCGCGCCGCAACCCGGCCGGCTGTCCGGCAGGCCGTCGCCGAGCCTTTCGAGCCCCGCGAGTTCCTGCCATTCGCCCCGGTGCCAGCCCTCCGCGCGCGCCACCTCGCGGCCGCCCTCCAGGCGAAAGAGCGTCGGCACCGTGATGACGTTGAGGCGGTACGACCGTTCGAGATCGTCGTCATGACGCACGTCGGGCAGCCCGGACGGGAATGCCGGATCATCCTGCGTCCACACCACTAGGCCGCGCGTCTCGGCGATCTGCCGCAGCACCGGCTCGACCAGCGTGCAGGTCGGGCACTCCTTCTTAACGACCGCGACGATTTCCCCCGACATTCCCTTCTCCTCTCCTCCTATCCGCGCGGCTTTTGCTTCGCCTGCCGCACCAGCTCCGCCAGCATCTCGTACGGCTGGGCGCCGACGACGCCATAGCCCCCCGCCGCGAAGGTCGGCACGCCGGTGACGCCCATGGCGCGGGACCTGGCCCAGTCCGCGTCGACCGCGTCGCTGAAGCTGCGCGCTTCGATGACCTCGCGCGCCACCGACGCATCGAGGCCCACCGATGCCGCGATCTCCACCAGTACCTCGGGATCGCCGATGTTGCGGGCATCCACGAAGTAAGCCCTGTACAGCGCGTCGTGGATCGCCTCGCCACCCGGTTGGGTGTCGGCCCACTTGCCGAGTTCCTGCGCGAGCCGGCTGTTGTAGGTATGGGTACGGTCGCCGTAGGGCAGGTCCTCGGCGTCCATGCGCGCCTTCATCTGCGCCTGTCGCGCGGCGATCGCCGCTTCGTCGGCGCCGAACATCTCGGCGAGGGTCCGCCCCGCCGCCGGCGTCTCGGGGTGCAGCGGAAAATGCACCAGCTCCACCACGACCCCGTGTTCCCGTTTCAGCCGTTCAATACGCCCGGTACTGAGATAGCACCACGGTCACACGTAGTCGGTGAAGACCTCCAGCCTGACCGGATCGGCCATCGCTCGTCCTCCGGAAGTTCGGTCGTGACGCACAATAGTCCCGGCCCCGCCGCGCACCAAGCCTCAGGGCTTCCTCACATAGTCCAGCGAAGCGGAGGAGAGCCGCTCGCAGCCGGTGTCCGTGACCAGCACCGTCTCGCCGGCTTCGCCGAGCAGCACGGCGTCGTCGTCGCGCACGCCGGGCGAAATGAAGAACACCATGCCCGGTTCCAGGATGACGGGGTTGCCGCGATAGAACATCGGCCAGTCCATCCAGTTCGGCGAGAAGGTGGTGCCGAGCGAATAACCGCAGGCGTTGAAGCGGCTGTCGGCCCCGAAGCCGTGCCGCTGCAGCGTGCGGTCATAGGCTTCGAATACCGAGCCCACCGTCTCGCCCGGACGAACGGCTTCCTCGCAAGCCAGCAGGCATTCCAAGCTGACGTCATAGAGGTGCCGGTGACGGTGGTTCTCCTCGCCCACCTTGATCGTCCGCCACAGGCAGCTGTGGTAGTGGCGGAAGACGCCGGCGAACTCGATGGCCAGCATGTCGTCCTTGCCGAGGTGCCGCCTGCCCGACTGGTAGCGGCCGAGCATGCCGGACGGGCCGGAGCCGATGATGAACTCGTTGCCCGGGTAGTCGCCGTCGCCGCGGAACACCGCCCCCTGCATCGCCGCCAGGATATCGCCCTCGAAGGCGCCTGGCTGCGCCAGCCGCACCGCCTCGGCGAGTGCCGCGTCGGCGAGCTCTCCGGCCTTGCGCACGCAGGCGATCTCCGCCGGGCTCTTCACCACGCGCAGGTAGGTGACGAGTTCGGAAGCGTCGTCCAGCGCGCAGAACCCGTCGAGCGCCGCCGCAAGCCGCTGTCCGTTGCGAGCGGTCAGCCCGTAGGCATCCCATTCCACGCCCAGCCGGCCGCCCCGGCAGCCCATCTCGTCCAGGATCGGCAGCAGGTCGTTGCGCGCCGGGTCGGCGTCGGGCAGGTCGACCCAGATGCGGATGTCGTCGATCATCGACGTGTAACGCGCCTGCCGGAGGTCCGGCGAACGGGTCAGCAGCACCAGCCGGCCGTCGGCGCCGAGGTACAGGCACTGGAAGAACACGTAGCCGAAAGTGTCGTAGCCGGTCAGGTAGTACATCGACTCCTGCCGGAACATCAGCAGCCCGTCGAGCCCGCGCGCGGCGAGCTTCTCCGTCACGAGGCGACGGCGTTCGGCCAGTTCCTCCCGGCTGAAATGCAGTGGCATCAGTGCTTCCTTCCTGTCTGGACGGCAGCGCGCCGGCCGCCGTGCCGCCGGACGCTACACAGCGGCGGGTTGATCCGACATTATGGACCAGTGGAGTTCTCCGGCGGAACGAACGGAAAGAATGACGGCCAGGACTTACGACACCATCATCGTCGGCGGCGGTCTGGTGGGCACCGCCATCGCCTACGGCCTGGTGCACCGCGGCGAACGGGTCATGGTGCTCGACGAGGGAGACGTCGCCCACCGTGCGTCGCGCGGCAACTTCGGGCTGGTCTGGGTGCAGGGCAAGGGTTCCGGAATGCCCGAATACGCGCACTGGACCCGCCGGTCGGCCGATCTCTGGGGGGAGTTCGCCGGCACGCTGGGCGAGCGCGCCGGGATCGACATCCAGCACCGGCAGCCGGGCGGCATATCCTACTGCCTGTCTGAACAGGAACTTGAGAACCGGCGCAACCTGATGCACCGCATGTCGAACATGCTCGGGCCGGACTTCCGCTACGAGATCCTCGACCGCAAGGCCCTGCTGGAAATGACGCCGCACATCGGCGACGCGGTGGTCGGCGGCTGCTACTGCCCGCATGACGGCGCGGCCAATTCGTTGCGGCTGCTGCGTGCGCTGCACGCCGGCGCCGGCGTGCTGGGCGTCGCCTACTCCCCGAACGACGCCGTCCAGTCGATCACCTTCGACCGTCCGGGCTTCACCGTGCGGACGCAGGGCGGCGCGTACCGGGCCGGCAAGGTCGTGCTCGCGGCGGGAAACGCCACCGCCGGGCTGGCGCCGATGGTCGGCCTGTCGGCGCCGCTGCGCCCGCAACGGGGTCAGGTGATCGTTACCCAGCGCGTCCGCCCGTTCCTCGACATGCCCACGCTGAACGTCCGCCAGACCGGCGAGGGCAGCGTGATGATCGGCGATTCGAAAGAGGAGGTCGGCTACGACGACATGACGACGCCGCAGGTGATCTCGACCATCGCTCGCCGCGCCGTGGCGACCTTTCCGCTGCTGCGCGACGTACCGGTAGTGCGGACATGGGGTGCGCTTCGGGTGATGTCCCCCGACGGCCATCCGATCTACCAGCAGTCCCGCTCCTGTCCCGGTGCCTTCGTGACCTGCGTGCACAGCGGCGTGACGCTGGCCGCCGCGCATGCAGGACCGCTCGCCGCCGCCATCGCCGAAGGGCGGCTGCCCGTGGAGTTGGATGCCTTAAGCGCGGAGAGGTTCGATGTTCAGGCGGCGTAGCGAGGCCGGCGGCACGCCGGTCACCTTCACCTTTGAGGGAGAGACCGTCGAGGCCCGTGCCGGCGACAGCGTCGCCGCCGCCATTGCCGTGGCCGGCGGCTGGCCGACCCGTACCACCCCCGTCTCCGGCGCGCCGCGCGCGCCCTACTGCATGATGGGGGTCTGCTTCGACTGCCTGATGGTCATCGACGGCGAACCGGACCGCCAGGCCTGCATGGTCGAGGTACGCCAGGACATGGATGTGCGACGGCAGCAGGGGGCCGCAGCGCTTCCCCTGGCGTCGCGAGAATGACCGCCGACAGCTACGACGTCGTCGTCATCGGCGCAGGCCCGGCCGGAATGGCTGGACACGCCCAACGGGTTGAAACGTTCCGTGGGAGGTGACCTGGTGACCATC
>JBBDQX010000145.1:0-5739 GCA_040905765.1 Acetobacterales bacterium | reverse complement strand
GGTCGGCTTGACTCCCTGCTCGATCAGGTGGCGGACGCCGGCGACGATGGCCTCCGACGGGTCGGACGGCGTGGACGGCAGCTTGTGGATGGTGATCTCGCGCTTGTCCTCGCGGAAATACACCACGTCGGTGAAGGTGCCGCCGGTATCCACGGTAATACGGTACTGGCTCATAAGAGCGCGCCTCCGTTCAATGGCTTGTCTTATTCGAGGGACTCTGTCGGGCGGCTCGCGTTATAGCCCAGGAAATCCCGTGCGTAAAATACCCGCACCGTCGCGCCCTCGCCCGAGCCGATGGGCATCCGGAACGCGGCGACGGGCTCGGCGCTACGGAACCGGGCCTGCACGTAGGGAGCATCGCCGTAGGAGCTGACTATAAGCGCGTCCGCCCCCTGCGTCGCCGTAAAGGGCCGGGTCAGCTTGAAGTGATCGGTGATGCGCGGGTTGGCGAACCAGGCGTAGACGTCGTCGGGCCAAGGATGCACGTAATAGAGCATCGCCGCGATCAGCTTGCGTTCCTCCGACACGATGGGAACACTCGGATACTGTGCACGCAACTTCGTGATGCCCGCGCCAAGCTCGCGCCAACCGTCATAGTTCTTGTAGATATCGAGCCACGTCGGCACGCGCATGCCAGCGTAAACGCCGGGCGCGCTATGGACCAGCATGCCGATGACGACGAGCGCCGCCACCAGCGAATGCAGCGCCAGCGACGCGCCCGCCAGCAACCGGCGGCCGTCGGCGAGCAGCACCGCCGTCACCCACACCGTCGCCGCGATGTAGGACGGCGCCGCCCAGTTGGCGTTGGCGCGCGAGAGAAAGCTGAGCGCCAGGATGACGAGCAGCATCGGCAGCGCGAAGGCGGCGAGCAGGCGCAGCGCCGGATCGCGCGCCCAGGCGCGCACGCGGACGGCCGACCAGATCAGGCCCGCGAACAGGATCGGCCCGAACACGCCGAACTGGCTGGCGAAGAATTCCAGGAAAGCGGCGGGGTTGAGCAGGTTGCCGCCGAGGTTCGCGTTGGCACCCGTGTGCTCGTAGGTGACGAAACCCGTCGACATATTCCACAACAGGTTCGGAAGGTAGATCGCAAAAGCGATGAGGGCCGCGGCCGCGAGCCCTTTCACGCCGCCACCCGGAACGGCAAGGCGCCGGCGCGCCTCCGGGTCGAACGCGACCAGCAGGACAAGCCCCACGGCGAAGAAAGCCATCGCGTATTTCGACATGAGGCCGAGCCCCGCCGCGACGCCCAGCACCAGCCACCATCCGCCGGAACCGCCCTGCCAGAGGCGGACGAAGGCATAGAGCGACAGCGCCCAGAACATCATCAGCGGCGGGTCGGTCGAGGCGATGGTGGCGGAGAAGCTGACACCCGGCAGCGTAATGAAGGCGAGCGCTGCAAAGAAGCCGACGGCCGTGCCGCACAAGCGGCGTCCGATGCCGTAGACCAGCAGCGCGGTCACGAAATGCAGGAGCGGAACCGGCGCCTTGATGCAGCCCTCGCCGGCGCCGCAAAGTGCGGTGGCCCCGGCGATGAGCCAGCCGATCATGGGCGGCTTGGAGAAGTATCCCCAGGCGAGGTCGCGCGACCACGACCAGTACTGGGCCTCGTCGGGGTGCAGATCGAGCGGCTGGATGAACAGCGCCGCCAGCCGGGTCATCGTGATGGCGGCGCAGATCGCCAGCGCCCAGCCGAAGCCGAGCGGAAATTCGGGCGTCCCTGGGCCTCCCGATGAGGTATGGCGGTCGGCGGCGGTCATGGGCTTACATATTCCGGTCCATCCGCTCGACCCGCCGGAGCTCCGGGAAGCGCGACCAGCAGAAAGCCGCAACGACGATGGAGCCGACGCCGCCGAAGACCACCGCGGGCACGGTGCCGATCAGCGCCGCCATGGAGCCGGCGCGGAATTCGCCGATCTCGTTGGAAGCGCCGGTGAACACGGAATTGACGGCGCTGACGCGCCCGCGCATTTCGTCGGGTGTCGCGATCTGCAGCAGCGTGGAGCGGATGTAGACACTGACCATGTCGGCGGCACCTAGGACGGCCATCGCGATCATCGACAGCCAGAAGATCTCCGAAAATCCAAACGCAATGGTCGCGGCGCCGAAGATGACCACCGTGATGAACAGGATCCTGCCGACGCCCTTCGTCATCGCGATCTGGGTCAGGACGATGGCGCTGAGCACCGCGCCGAAGGCGGTAGCACTGCGCAGCAGTCCCGCGCCTGACGGCCCCACCATCAGGATGTCCTTGGCGTAGATCGGCAGCAGCGCCGTGACGCCGCCCAGCAGCACGACGAAAAGGTCCAGCGTGATGGCGCCGAAGATGATCTTCTTGTCGTAGACGTAACGCAGGCCCGCCAGAAGCGTGCGCAGGCTGGTGGGCTCCTTCCCCGTGCGATGGGTGCGCGTGCGGATCAGCGCGGTCGTGACGATGCCGAACACCAGCGTGCCCGCCGCGGTCATGTACACGACCTCCGGGCCTAGCAGGTAAAGGCCGCCGCCCAGCGCCGGGCCCAGCACCTGGGAGATCTTGTTGGCACCCGTATTCCAGGCGACCGCGTTGGGGAACTCGCGCGTCGGCACGAGGTTGGGCACCAGCGAGTTCGAGGCCGGCTGATAGAAGGCGCGCCCGGTCCCCATGATCGACATGATGAGGAAGGCCGGCCAGACCTCCGTGCTGCCGCTCAGCGTGAAGATCACGAACAGGACGGCGGCCACCAGCATGACCGTATAACAGACCGCGAGCACGAGCCTGCGGTCGTAGAGATCGGAAACGTAGCCCGTGATCAGGCAAAAGCCGAACGCCGGCGCGAATACCGACAGGCCGATATAGGCCAGGTCCATCGGATTGCCGGTGATGTCGTAGACCTGATAACCGATCGCCACCGTCACCATGTGCAGCGCGATCGAGGCAAAGCCCTTGCCGAAGAAATAGAGCTTGAAGTCGCGGTGGCGGAACGCGGCAGCCCCGGTGATCACCGATTCGTCGTCATCGGGCGCAGCGGCATCCCCGGAACCGCGGTCGGTGCCGCTCAATGAACGCTCCCCTCGGTGTTGCAGGTCAACTTGTTGCGTGGCGTGCGGTCGTTGGAGCGGGTGATGGGAATCGAACCCACGTTCTCAGCTTGGGAAGCTGATGTTCTACCATTGAACTACACCCGCGCGCCCCGTTCGGGGGATCATTTCTACCGGTAACCGCCCGGCACCATCAACTAAAACCGCCGGACGCGTGCCGCTGCGTCCGAAGGTTCATTCCCGACGCGCGTTAGGCCGAAATGCGGAGGACGCACCGCGCGACGGTGCGAAAAAATCGTTAAAATCGCATGACTTAGTAGAAATACGTATTGTCAATACGCTAATTTATGCTAAATGGTAAGAGGTTATGCCTTTAGGGGGATCGGGGCATAATCCGACCTCAGGTTTCGGCCTAGCCCGCGCAATGCCAGGCCCGCAACCCAGGCGATGCGGCGGTATCGTCACCGCCTGCCCCCTTTGCGTACAGGCTTTGTGAAATACGTTTCTGATGAGGGGGCGGGCTCATGCTGCTGACCAAATACGCCGATTATTCCATTCGCGTCCTGATGTATCTGGCTGAGCGGCCGGGCCGGAAAGTGCCGATAACGGCCATCGCCGAGGCCTACGGCATTTCCCGCAACCATCTGATGAAGGTGTCGCAGAACCTCGCGCGGCACGGCTACATCATCGGCTACCGCGGCAAGGGCGGCGGCATCGCCCTGGCGCGGCCGGCACGCAACATCACGCTCGGGCAGGTGCTGGAAAAGGTCGAGGTGGGCCTTCGGCCCCGCGAGGCCGCCGACGATCCGGCCCTGAACGACTGCGACCGCAGCTTCCATGCGGCGCTCGAGGATGCACGTCGCGCCTTGGTGGAGCGCCTGTCCCGCTACACACTGGCGGAAATCGTCTTCGGCGGCCGCGAGGCGGGCCCGGAAGACCTGCCCGCGAGCGGGCCGCAAAACACACCGCTGAATGGGACTAACGGCCAGCCCGAACGCTGAGCTTTAGCAGGCTGCTGAGAAACTCCGTCGGAGGCCTTGCCTCATACTGAGGCGCAAAGCGTCTCGAAGCATGCGGTCAAGTCACCTTCTCGACTGTTTCAGCAGCCTTGTTTAAGGCCGACCACCTTGACCTGTCATCGGGGAGGGTCTAGGAATCCCCGTCCGTGGGGATTTGGGCCGGCCGGCTTGCGTCCACGTTAAATATTTCGCTAAAAGGTCGGGCAATGAATTCAATGCCCTGGCCTGTCCGGCCGGGGTTTTTTGTTGCGCGCGGGCGCGCGGGAGGAACGAGCCATGAGCGGAAGCGACACCGGAAACGGAGCCGGCAAGGACACCGGCAGGGAGCGGGCCCCGAACGGCTACCGGCCCCGCACCAACATGGTGCGCGGCGGCACCCATCGGTCGGACTTCCAGGAAACCTGCGAGGGGATATTCGCCACCTCCGGCTACGTCTACACGTCGGCCGAGGAAGCCGAAGCCGCCTTCAAGGGCGAGAACGCGAACTACGTCTATTCGCGCTTTTCCAACCCGACGGTGACGATGTTCGAGGAGCGCATGGCGCTGCTGGAAGGCATGCCGCTGTGCCGCGCCACGGCGTCCGGCATGGCGGCGGTGTTCGCCTCGCTGGCGTGTCTCGTGAATTCGGGCGAGCGCGTGGTGGCCTCGCGCGCCCTGTTCGGCTCGTGCCTCTACGTGATCACCGAGATCCTGCCGCGCTTCGGCATCGAGGTGGAGCTGGTGGACGGCACCGACCTCGCACAATGGGAAAAGGCGCTTGAGGGCGGCGTGCGCGCCGCATTCCTCGAATCGCCGTCCAATCCCGGCCTTGAGGTCATCGACGTGCCGGCGGTGGCGGAGCGCGTGCATGCGGCGGGCGGGCGCCTGATCGTCGACAACGTGTTCGCCTCGCCCATCCTGCAGAAGCCGGCGGCGCTCGGCGCCGACGTGGTGGTCTATTCGGCGACCAAGCACATCGACGGCCAGGGCCGCGTGCTCGGCGGCGCCATCCTCGGCGATCCGCAATACATGGAGGACCACCTGCGCATGTTCCTGCGCCACACCGGCCCGTCGCTGTCGCCGTTCAACGCCTGGACCCTGATCAAGGGCATCGAGACGCTGGAAATGCGCGTGCATGCGATGTGCGACAATACCGCGGCGCTCGCCACCTGGCTTGAGGCGCGCGGCGATCTGGTGCGCGTCGCCTATCCCGGCCTCGAAAGCCACCCGCAGCACGATCTCGCGGCGCGCCAGATGTCCGGCTTCGGGACGGTCGTGGGCTTCGAGGTGCCGGGCGGCAAGGAAGGCGCGTTCAAGTTCCTGAACGCGCTCGAGCTCATCGACATCTCCAACAATCTCGGCGACGCCAAGAGCCTCATCACCCATCCGGCGACCACCACCCACCAGCGCCTCACCGAAGCGGCGCGGCTCGAACAGGGCATCACGCAAGGAATGCTCCGCCTGTCGGTCGGGCTCGAAGACATCGACGACCTCGTCGAGGACCTGACGCAGGCGCTGGATGCGGTGAGATGACAGCGGGCCGCATCCGCACGGATCACCTCTCCCGTGGGGAGAGGGCTTCGCGCCTTAGGAGCGAAGCGAGTTAGGCGCGAAGGGTGAGGGCGTACCCTCCATCGATAGTCCGCCGCCCCTCACCCCGCCGGCCCAAGGCTCGCTCCGCTCGCCAAGGTCGTCGGCCCTCTCCCCATGGGAGAGGTGATCC
>JBBDQX010000144.1:0-5748 GCA_040905765.1 Acetobacterales bacterium | reverse complement strand
GACTCGATCCGGTAGGGATGTCGTGAATCACCGTCAAACCTGGCCAGCGGATGGGCAGCAGCTCAGGACCTGGCACGGAGGCGGGGCGTGTCGAGAAGACGGCACGGCGGGACGTAGCCGCGCTCGGGCGCCGTGGGGTGATCGAGTTCGTCGGGCCGTTCAGGCGCGGGCGGTATCGGCGGTCGGGGCCGGACGCCCCACGCTGAGGATCGCATCGACGAACAGCCGCGGCCGGCCCCACAGCGAGTTGAGAAAGATCGCCGTCACACTGGCGGCCATGGCGACCATCGCCCAGACCGGATGGAGCAGACCGGTTGCGGCGAGCGGCACGCCGATCCCGTTGAACAGGAAGGCGAGCGAGACGTTTTGTAGCATCTTCCGGTAGCCGCGGCGGCTGATCTCGCGCGCTTCGGCGATATTCGACAATCGGTTGTTGAGGATGATGATGTCGGCGGCATCGATGGCGATGTCGGTCCCCGACCCCATGGCGATGCCGACATCCGCCTGCATCAGGGCGGGGGCGTCGTTGATGCCGTCGCCGACCATGGCGGTGCGGCCCTGACGTTGCAGCCCCCGGATAAGGTCGGCCTTCTCGCCCGGCAAGATCTCGGCATGCACCTCGTCAAGGCCGAGCTCATCGGCAACCCTGCGAGCGGTTCGCCCATTGTCACCGGTGATCAGCACTGTCCGCACACCGCTTTCCTGCAGTCGGCGGACGGTTCCCAGCGCATCGGCCCGCAGCTCATCGCCCAGACCAATGAGACCGGCGAGCCTGGCATCACGGGAGACGGCGATCACCGTGCGCCCATCGTCCTCCAAGGCATCGATCCGATCCTGAAACGGTGTCATATCGACCCCGTTCTCGACCACGAAGCGCGGGCTTCCCACCACCACCTCGGCACCATCGATGCGGGCGAGGACACCCCTCCCCGAGACGGCCTCGAAGCTCTCCGCCTGTGGCGGTGTCAGTTGCGCATCGAAAGCCGCCTCCACGACCGCCTGGGCCAGCGGATGCTCGGACGAGGCTTCGGCTGCTGCCGCGAGCGACAGCAGCCCATCGGGGGTCGTTTCCGTGGCCGGCTCGATCTCACGGACCCGCGGACGGCCCTCGGTCAGCGTGCCGGTCTTGTCGAAGGCGATCTGTCGGACCAGGCGATAGCCCTGAAAGGCTTCGCCGGTTCGCATCAGAATGCCTTTCTCGGCGGCTTCGCCGGCACCGCGCACGATCGACAGCGGGGCCGAGATGCCGACTGCGCAGGGATAGCCCATCACCAGCACGCTCAGGCCGGCGAACACGGCACGCTGCAGGTCCGGGGTAAAGCCGAGGAGCCCGGGCAATAGCGCCCAGCCGGCAAAGGCGAGCAGCGAGATCGTCAATACCGCCGGGGTGTACACGCGCAGGATTCGGTCGACCAGATGCAGCAGCCCGGGCTTGAGGGCGCGCGCATCCTCGACCTCCCGCGCGACGCGCTGGAGGAAGCTCTCGCTGCCCACGGTCGTGACCCGGACGAGTAACGTGCCGGTGCCATTGATGGTGCCACCGATCACCGCGTCACCCACCTGGCGCTCGACAGGCATCGGCTCGCCGGTCACGAACGACTGGTCGATTGCGGAGCGCCCCTCTATGACCTCGCCATCGACCGGCAGACGCTCGCCGGGGCGAATGCGTACCAGGTCGCCTTCAGAGACCGCGGCCAGCGCAACCTCGACCTCTTTCCCGTCGCGCAGCACGCGCGCCAAATCGGGCTGCAGATCGAGCAGACGCTTGACCGCCTGTGACGAGCGGGTCTTGACGATCAGCGACAGCCATTCGGAGAAGGTGTGGTAGGTCGCGACCATTACCGCGACGGCGAAGAACGGCGCTGTAGGATAACCCGGCTGGTCGAGTGCCAGACCGATCAGCCCGCCGGCAAGCCCGGCGAAGGCGCCCGCCTCCAGCAGGACATGCTGGTTGAGGATGCCACGGCGCAGCGCCTGCACCGCCATCACGAGGATATGGCGGGCCACGCCGAAGACCAGCGCCGCGGCAAGCGCACCGACCAGCCACGGCGTGATGTCGCCGAGCAGATCTTCGCTCTTCAGCGTCAGCAGCGCGACCGTGGTGGCGCCAAGGCCGCCGGCGCCGGCGATCGCCGGCCACAGCCCGCGAGACCGCAAGACGAGGAACACGAAGGCGACAAGGCTGATGGTCGCGATCACCGGCAAGACGGCCGATAGCAGCCCCTCCGGTTCGGCGATCAGCGCGATCGCGAGCAGGCTGAACGTCGTGGCGACGAGGAAGCGGCGCCCCTCGTTGACGAGCTCGCGCTCCTCCTCCTCGAACGGGCGTACCTTGTTCGGATCGTGAATCGTGTAGCCGATGTCCCGCAGGATCTGCAGCAGGGCGGCCGGCCGGACGGTCTGCGGATCGTACTCGATGAGCGCCTGCTCGTGGGTCAAGCTGACCGCGACCTTGTCGACGCCGTTCTGTCGCCCGAGAGCCTTTTCGATCGTGCCGGTGCAGCAGCGGCGCCGCGCAGGCCGGGATGTTGAGGCCGAACAGCAGCCCAAGCCCCGCGGACGCACGCGCGCCGCCCAGCCGTTTCAGGCCCGGCCCGATCGTCACCATCAGCGTGCGGGCGCGTCCGGTGGCGAGCAGCACGCCGAGCGCGACGTATGCCCCGCCCAGCAGGAGCCAGGCCCCGCGTTGCAGATCCAGAAACAGGGTGCCCAGGAGGGCGGCGAACACGCCGAGCAGCCCGATGAAGACCGCCCGGGTCAGGGTGAAGAGCGTCGTTTCTGCCACCTTGGCAGCGCCGGTCTTGCCCTCCAGGTACTTCACGAAGATCAGGCTCGAGCCGATCGAGCACGGTTCGACAAAACCGATCAGGCCGAGCCCGGCCGGGATCGCGACGAGCCCCATGAAGGTGGTCTCGATCACGGCCCCGTCACGCGCGCCTCGAAGCCGCCTTTCGCGACCGCGGTGACGAGCTCGGTCTCGGGGGCTTCGTTCTGGTCGTGCAGGATGCGGGCCTGGCGCCCGTCAAACGAGGCCTCGGCCTTTCGCACGCCGGGAACGCGGGCGAGCAGCGCCTCGATGGTCCGGGCGCAGCCGTCGCAATGCATCCCTTTTACGGCGAGAAGCGTGGTCTTCATGTCGGTGGTTCCTCTCTCGGTATGGATTGCGGGCATCGAGGGCAGCGAACCGGCTTCGCCGCCGTCGCCCTCCATTGCCTCCAGAATCGTGCAAGCGCTCACATCGCCGCCGCCTGGACAGCGGGCAACAAGCACGTCAAGTGCATCGCGAATGCGCGAGAGCTTGTCGAGCTTGGCCAGGACTTCCTCGCGCTTCTCGATGGCGCGGGTGCGAACGTCGGCGCAATCGGCATCGGGGGCGGCGCGAAGCGATAGCAGCTCCGCGATTTCGCGCAGCGAGAATCCGATCTCCTGGGCCTGGCGCACGAATCGGATGCGGGCAATCGCGTCGTTATTGTACTCGCGCGCACCACCAACCGCGGGTTTGGGCGGTTGCACGATGAGACCGCGACGCTCGTAGAAGCGGATGGTTTCGACGTTGACGTTCGCCGCTTTCGCCGCCCGGCTGATGTCCGACGCGTCATCGCATCACCTCCGCAGGCATCATCCGCTCCGTACTATGGTACGGAGTCAAACGTAAATCTCGCGCGGTTGAGGCAAACGCAACGTGAACCCAAATGCGGAGCGAACCGGCCATTTCTCGGGTTTTGACCAAGCGTGGCCGCCTCATAGCCGAGGCGAATCGGTCTTCTGAATTCCGAACGCAGCCCGACACAGGCCCCACAGGAACAAACCGAACAGCAGGTGCGGCACGAACGATGCGACAATCAGCTTCGGACCGATGCCGAGACCGAGGAAACCCCAGCCGATGACCGGGAAGAACACGACAAGGACGCCGATCCAGAGGACCAGTGCCAGAAGCAAGGCGTTCCGCAGTGTCAGCCGGTAACGGAAAAGAGCGACGAAGGCCATCGACCAGAACGTCACATAAACGAGATGGAACAACAGCCCGACGGGCAAAGGCAGCGGCCGGCCCAGTACGGTCTCGGCGAACGCCAAACCGACCGGTTTCGGGAAAGGCGATATCCCGAGTTTGAGTGCCGGAACCATCACGGCCGAGAGCAGAAGTCCGGTGACGATACCGACGCCGAGGGCTTTGGCCCATTCGCGCAGGGAAAGCCAGTGGAATTTCATCGTGATCCTCCCTTGTTGTCTGCGTCTCGATGCGTGACCCTGGCTTAGGATTCGGCGCACATACGCCGGCTTCCGATGGGCGCGGTTGCGGAGTCAGGCGAACATCCCTCTCGCGCCTCCGCGCAGCAGTCATCAACCTAAATCGCCCGAGATTTTCCAGCGCGGCATATTGCACCGCGTAATAGAGGCATCGGCCCTCACGGCGGCATTCGACCAATCCTGCCGTCGTCAGCTGGTTCAGGCGGAACGATAATCTGTTCGCCCTCGGGCTATCCGGCGCAGCACGACAGCCTGGCCACGTCGCGCGTGAAGGACTGGGCGGCGAGCTTCAGGCCCTCGACGGTGGTGAGATAGGGGAAGATCGTTTCCGCGAGGTCGGTAACCGTAAGTCCATGTTTGATGGCGAGAACGGCCGTCTGGATGCTGTCGGCGCCTTCGGGCGCGAGGGTGTGCGCGCCGAGCAGCCGGTTCGACTCTTCGTCCGCCACGAGCTTGATCAGGCCGCGCGTGTCGCGGGCAGCCAGCGCGCGCGGCACCTGATCGAGCGGCAGCAGGGAGGTCTTGACCCGGTGGCCGGCCTGCCTCGCGGCCGCCTCGGTCAGGCCGACGCTGGCGACCTGGGGGTCGGTGAACACGACCGCCGGCATCGCCGCGTTGTCGTAGCGCCGGTTGTCGCCGTTGAGCGCGTTCTCCGCCGCGCGCCGGGCGCCGTAGGCGGCCATGTAGACGAACTGGTCGCGGCCGGTGACGTCGCCGGCGGCGTAGACGCCGGCCCTCGTCGTGCGCAGGCGGTCGTCGACCTCGATGCCGCTGTTGGGTAGCAGCGCCACCCCGGCCTCCGCGAGGCCCATCTCCTCTGTGTTGGGGCGCCGGCCGCTGGCGATCAGGACTCGTTCGGCCTCGAGGCGCACGTCGCCGCCGTCTGCGTGCGCGTTCAGGAGCGCGCCGGCCTCTGTCTGGCGGATCTGGCGGTACTGAAGACCGCTTCTCACCGCGATGCCTTCGATCTGGAAGTATTCCGTCAGCGCGGCACCGATCTCCGGCTCGGCTTCCGGCAACAGGCCGCGGCGGCAGGCGATCGTCACCGCGACGCCGGCGCGTGCGAAGATCTGCGCCAGTTCGCAGCCGACATAGCCGCCCCCGATGATGAGCAACGAGTGTGGCAGTTCCTCCATCTCAAGCACCGTGGTGCTGGTGAGATAGGCCAGGTCCGCAATGCCAGAAACCGACGGCAGGGCAGGGCGAGCACCGGTGGTAATTACCACCTTGCCGGCGCGCAATGGCTCGCCCGAGACCAGGATGCCGTCGGCCGCGAACCGGGTCCGTCCTTCGACATATGTGATTCTCTCATAGGCGGCGAGCAGATCCTTGTACTTCGCTTGGCGGAGCGCTCCCACCAGCTCGTCCTTCTGCGCGAGGGTCGCGGACCAGTCGGCGAGCCCGGCGCTTGCCTCGATGCCGGCGAAGCGCCCGGCCGTACGGGCCTGGTGCAGCGTCTCGGCCGCACGGATCAGCGTCTTGGACGGCACGCAGCCGACG
>JBBDQX010000143.1:0-5757 GCA_040905765.1 Acetobacterales bacterium | reverse complement strand
GCAACGATCTTGTGAAATAGCTCCGCGCCGACAGCGCCCGAGCACGAGAACGTCATCAACATGCCGCCCGGGGCCAGCGCCATCAACGCCACGCGGTTGATGTCCTTGTAGGCGCGGGCCGCGCGCTCGACCTGCTTCGCCGAGGCGGCGAACTTGGGCGGGTCCAGCACGATCGCGTCGAAGCGCCGTCCCTCTTCCACAAAACGGCGGATCGTGGCGTTGGCATCCGCCTCGACAAAATCCAAGGCGTCGTCGTCGAAGCCGTTGAGCGCCACGTTGCGCCGCGCCCGCCCCAGGGACGGTGCCGAGGTATCCACGGAAACGACCTCGCGCGCACCGCCCTTGAGCGCCGCCACGGTGAAGCCGCCGGTATAGGCGTGGCAGTTGAGCACCGAGGCGCAGCCCAGCCGCGCCACCCAGTCAGCCAGGAGTTTGCGGTTGTCGCGCTGGTCGAGGTAGTAGCCGGTCTTGTGACCGGCGCCGAAATCGAGCGAAAAGCTCCAATCGTGCTCGCGGATTTCGACCTCGGTGCCGCCGCCGCCGTGGCGCCAGCCCTCTTCAGGCGACAGCCCTTCCAAGTCGCGCACGGCCGAATCGGACCGTTCGTAGAGACACGACGCGCTGCTCACCTCGAGCAGTAGCGGCACCAGGCGGTCGCGCCAGCGCGCCGCCCCGGCCGAGAGGAACTGCGCCACCAGCACGTCGGCGTAGCGGTCGACGATCAGGCCCGGCAGGCCGTCCGCCTCGCCGTGGACGAGACGCTGCGCATCCGACGGGATATCGAGCCGGCAGCGCATTTAGACGGCCGCTTCGATTCGGTCGGCGAAGTATGCCTCGTCGATGCGCGTCGATTCCTCGAAGCTCCAGGCGCGCACGCGGATCGCCGATTTCGGGCTGAAAGCGCCCCAGGCGAGGAAGCGACCGTCGTCGGCCTCGACGCGCACGGTCTCGCCCGGATCGCCGCCGCCCTTGGCGATGGCGCCGTCGAATATCCACGGGTGGCGACGCAGGAGCGCCTTTTCCCGGCCGGGTTTCAGTCGGATGGTTTTCATGCCGCTTCGGTCACGCTGCTTTCGTCGAGCGTGCTATAGCGGCGCGGGGAGTCCCCGTCCAGCCTTGCCGTGATGGCGGCCGAACGGGGTTCGGTCCGGAGTTAGATTCTGGCTCCGCCTTTGGGTCCCAGCAGCAGCCACAACAGGAACCCGATCAGGGGCAGCAGCAGAATGACGACGACCCACAGCACCTTCGCCCCGGTGGTCGCGCTCGAGCCGACCGTTTTCACGATGGCGTAGATATCGGCAATCAGAATAAGAAGACCCAGAATTCCGCCGACTTCGATACCCATGGCATTCCCTCTCGTTGCTAGGCGTGAATCCTCTTCATATGATCACGCGGCATTATCCAATAACAGGATAACGAAGAATGACGCTGATTGTCCCATCGGAAAAGCTCGCAGGCCTGATCACGCTTGAATCCGCCATCGACGCCGTCGCCGAGGCATACAGGGCAACCGCCAGGCAACCCGGCTTCAGCGCGACACATACCCGGCTACATTACGATGGGCGTCGATTGACCGTCCATCCCGGCGGTTCCTTACCCGATCGCATGGCGGGACTGTTCGCCCATTTCGAACGGCTCGATTTCGGCACCTCGGCGCAGGGCTATACAGGCGTCGGGCGGCGCGTTTACGCAGCCTACGATACCGAAACGGCGGAACTGGCCGCCGTCATTCTGGGCTCCCTGCCGCTCTTTCCATTCGAAGGCGTCGACGCCTTCGGAACCGAAACCGCGATCACCAGCGCCGTCGGCACGCGTCTTCTGGGGCGCGCGGAAAGTCGAACCATGGCGCTTCTCGGAACAGGGCGACAGGCGCGCCGGCATCTCCTTGCCATGGCACGCCTGTTCCCGCTGACGACTATTCGCGTCTATAGCCGCGATCCCGAGAACGTTGAACGCTTCTGCACCGAAATGTCTGCCTACGTGGATGTGCGGCTGGTCCCGGCAACGGGCTCTGAATTGGCAGTCGCCGGGGCCGATCTCGTGATATGCGCGACAGCGTCCAACGTACCGGTGCTGAATGGCGAATGCCTGTCACCGGGGGCACACGTCACATCGATCGTCAACGGTAACCGGATCGCCGTACGGCCGGGCGAGCCGCCGCGCTTCCGCCGTGAGGTCGACGATGCGACCGTGCGGCGTGCCGATGTCATCTGCGCGGTGATGCCGGAACAGGCCATCAAGGACGAGCAGGGAGACCTGGCAGAACCCGTTCTCAAGGGCCTCATACAGTGGCGCGACGTGCGTGACCTCGGATGCATCCTCGATGGCACACAGAATGGGCGCACGGACAAGGACCAGATCACCCTGTTCAAGCAGAACAGTGACCAGGGAGTCGGGTTCATGGCCCTCGCGCGGCTGGCTTTGGAGGCGGCCCGAGAGCACGGGATCGGCGTCACGGTCTAGGTCACGGTGCCGAGGCAAACACCTTTTCGGCAAGCGCCTCGCTGGAACCTTCTTCAAGCCGGAAGACCTGTTCGAGGGTGCGCCCCAGATCGTCGGCATCCGCCAGTGTGCGTGTCTCCGTTCCTGCCATGGTTGTCGTCGTGAGATTTCGGTCGATCAGCACCGTGCGCGAGTCGCGCGTGACGCGCGCCGCGACTAGCGAGCGGATGAACGGGGAGTCCGGCCAAGTGCTGGTGAAATGGTTGGCCATGACGTAATCGACGGGCGCCTGCGGCTCTTCGGAAAATGCATACAGATCCTGCCATTCCTCGCCCTTGAGGCGCGCCTGCATCAGCCAGTCGCGCCCCTCGCGGCCAAGCCGGAACGACGCCAGCGGCGGATCGACCCGGGCGCCCTCGACAAGCGGCAGCGGCACGAGCAGGCCGAGCAACCCGAACCCGGCATCCGCAATCCAGCGCCGGCCTTTCGCCTCGACGGCGAGGAGCGCATGGGTACGCGGCCGTGGCGCGGCGTAGCCCATGCGGACCCGCGCAGCCAACAGGGTCGCCCGGAATCCCATCGCCGCGAAGGCGCCGTGCAGCAGCAGAGCGTGTTCGTAGCAGTAACCGCCGCGGTGGCGCACCACCAGCTTGTCGGCGACGCCGTCCAAGGAAAGATCAAGGGACCGGCCCATCAGAACGTCGATATTCTCGAACGGGATCGCGGCCGCATGGGCCTCGTGAAGTGCCTCGAGCGTCGCCACCGTGTGCGCGACCGGTCCCCGGTGACCGATGCGGGCGAGATAGGCGTCGAGATCGAAGGGCATGGCGGACGGCGGCGCGAAAATGGATGACGCGTGCATGGTAGCAACTCGACACTGCATCGCCAACGCGGCGCGGCCCAAATCGGGCTGTCACGACCGGCCGCGAGAGGCTAGATTGCCATTATGCGTGTCGGCAACCACACCCTCGGCGCCCGGCTCCGCGTCGTGCTGAAGAAAAACGTAGCCTTCGGCCCCGGCAAGGCCGATATCCTCGAAGGCATCCGCGAGACCGGCTCCATCGCCGCCGCCGGGCGTCGACTGCACATGAGCTACAAACGCGCCTGGACGCTGGTCGAGGATATGAACCGCGACTTCCAGGCGCCTCTGGTGGAGACCTCCAAGGGCGGCAGCGGCCATGGCGGCGCTACGCTGACGTCTTTGGGGGACGAAGTCCTCGACCGCTACCGCCGCATGGAGGCCCATGCCGAGGATGCCGTGGCGCGCGACCTGAAAGCCTTGCGGAAGCTCCTCACCGAGCACGGTTCCGATATTTCCAAATGAAAATATCGCTTGCCGGCGACGAATGACGGCGGCTACAAACGATATGTTTATATGAACATATCGAGCCCGTTCGATCGCCGAGAGCACCTGCCGTGACATCGCCACGAAGCCTTCTGGCGCTGGTCGCCTGCCTCGTCCTCGCCGCGCCGGCGCAGGCCGGGGAGGCACGTGTCGCTGTCGCCGCCAACTTCACAGACGCCGCGCGCGAGATCGGCGCCCTTTTCACGAAGACTACCGGCCACGACATCCGGCTCAGCTTCGGCGCCACCGGCCAGCTCTATACCCAAATCGCGCTAGTCGCGCCCTTCGACGCGTTCCTCGCGGCCGACCGGGCGGGCCCCGAAAAGGCCGTCACCGAAGGGCTAGCGGTCGCCGGCAGCCGCTTTACCTACGCCACCGGACGCATCGTCCTGTTCAGCCGCGATGCGGGACTGGTCAAAGGTCCGGAAACGCTGACATCCGTTAATATCGCGCGGATCGCCATCGCCAATCCGGTGACGGCACCTTACGGCAAGGCGGCAATCGAGGCGATGACGGCGCTCGGCGTCTTTGACACTCTGAGAGGTAAGATCGTGCAGGGCACCAACATCGCCCAGACCTATCAGTTCGTGCATACCGGCAACGCGCCGCTCGGCTTCGTCGCGCTGTCCCAGGTAGTCCGATATGAAGGCGGTTCGCGCTGGCCGGTTCCCGAGGACCTGCACGCGCCCATCGCCCAGGACGCCGTGCTGCTGAAGGGCGGGCGCGATAATCCAGCCGCCCGCGCCTTCCTCGATTTCATCAAGGGACTGCAGGCCCGTGCGATCAAGGAGCAGTACGGCTATGGACCGGGAGACCGGTAGGAATCCGGCCGATGCCTGACCTCGCTCTCCTCTGGCCGCCGGTCCGCCTGACGCTTGAGCTCGCCGCCGTCACCACCCTCGTGCTGCTGGTGGTAGCGACACCCATTGCCTGGTGGCTCGCGCGTGCTCAGGCGCGCTGGAAGGAAGGCGTGGCCGCCGTAGTCGCCCTGCCGCTGGTGCTGCCGCCAACGGTGCTCGGATTCTACCTGCTGATCCTGCTCGGTCCCGACGGCCCCGGCGGCTGGCTCGCCCGGGCCTTCGGCAGCACCTCGCTGGCCTTCACCTTCGAGGGCTTGGTGATCGGCTCGGTCGTCTACTCCCTGCCCTTCGTGGTACAGCCGGTGCGCAACGCCTTCGAGGCGGTCGGTAACGCACCCCTGGAAGCGGCGGCGAGCCTGCGCGCCTCGCCGTGGGACCGGTTCTGGTCGGTGGCCGTGCCGCTCGCCCGACCGGGCTTCCTGACGGGTGCAATCCTCAGCTTCGCCCATACCGTCGGGGAGTTCGGAGTGGTGCTGATGATCGGCGGCTCCATCCCGGGCGAAACCCGCGTGCTCTCCATCGCCATCTACGAGCAGGTCGAGACCCTTGCCTATACGGAGGCGCATATCCTCTCGGCCGGCCTTTTGGCCTTCGCCTTCGCCGTGCTGCTCGCGGTCTTCGCGCTGAACCGGCGCTTCGCCTTTCGGGTGACCGGCGCATGAGCTCCCGCCTCGACATAGGCACCCGCCTCTCTCGTGGCGATTTCCGCCTCGACATCGAGCGCGCGTTCGAGCTTGACGGCATCACAGCCCTTTTCGGTGCCAGCGGTAGCGGCAAGACGACGCTGCTGCGCCTGCTCGCCGGTCTCGAGCCGGGAGCGCACGGCCGTATCGCCTTCGCCGGCGAAACCTGGCAGGACGACACGGCCGGCGTGTTCGTGCAACCGCACCGGCGCGGCGCCGGACTCGTCTTCCAGGACGCGCGGCTGTTCCCTCATCTCGGCGTGCGCGGCAACCTGACCTATGCCGAACGCCGCGCGCCGCGCGGCGAGGACGGCATCGCCTTCGACGACGTCATCGGCGCGCTCGACCTCGGGCCCCTGCTGAATCGAGGCATCGGCAATCTCTCGGGCGGCGAGCGCCAGCGGGTTGCCATCGGCCGCACGCTGCT
>JBBDQX010000142.1:0-5871 GCA_040905765.1 Acetobacterales bacterium | reverse complement strand
AAGGCGTCGCGCCGCCAGCGCATCGCCGGCGGCTTCGGCACCTCGGTGCAGGAGGTCAACCGCCTGCTCTAGCAGCACTAGCAGATGGCGGGGATGATGTAGAAGGTTTCCAGGATGGGGAAGAAGGGCGGCATGCCGCCCGGACTCCCGCCCGGCATGCTGCCGCCGATGCGCTGAGCGGCCGGCACTCCAACCCTCAAACGAACCGCAAAGGACCAGGCACCAGATGGCACTGTCGATCAGGCTTTCCCGTGGCGGCGCGAAGAAGCGCCCGTTCTACCGCATCGTCGTCGCCGACTCGCGCAAGCCGCGTGACGGCCGCTTCATCGAAATCCTCGGCACCTACAACCCGATGGTCGCCAGGGACAGCGAGGAGCGGGTGAACTTCAAGGCGGAGCGGGTACAGCACTGGCTGGATGTCGGCGCGCAGCCGTCGGACCGCTGCAACCGGTTCTTCGCGGATGCCGGCCTGACCAAGCAGCGTGCGATCACCGAACAGACCAAGAAGGACAAGCCGAAGGCGAAGGCGCAGGATCGCCTGAAGCAGGCCGAGGAGGCGAAGAAGGCCGCAGAGGAGGCCGCCGCCGCCGCTACTGCCGCCCCCGCTGAGGAAGAAGCCCCCGCTGAGGAAGAAGCCCCCGCTGAGGAAGAAGCCCCCGCCGGGGAAGCCTCTGCAGAGGAGGTTTCCGCCGAGGAAGCTGCCGCCGAGGCGCCGGCCGGGGAGGAGACCAAGGCGGAGTAACGCGCTCCGCGGCCGGATTCCAGCCATGGTGCAGGCGGGCGCAGGGACGCGCATCTGCCTCGGCAGCATCGGCGCGCCGCACGGGGTGCGGGGCGCGCTCCGGGTCAACAGCTTCGCCGGACATCCGGAGGACATCGCGGCTTACGGGCCGCTGTCCGACGAGGCAGGCACCCGGCGCTTCACGCTGCGCATCGTCGGCCGGGCGAAGGACCAACTGGTGTGCCGCATCGAGGGCGTCGACGACCGCGACGCCGCGGCGGCGCTTCGCGGGACGCGGCTCTACGTCGAACGGGAGCTGCTGCCGCCGGCGGAGGACGAGGAGGAGTTCTACCACGCCGACCTCGTTGGCCTGCGCGCCGAGCTGGGGGACGGCACCGCCTTCGGCACCGTGTTGGCGGTGGTCAACCACGGCGCCGGCGACCTGCTCGACGTGGTGCGGGAAGCGGGCGACAGCGTGACGGTGCCGTTCACCCGGGCGGCGGTGCCGGTTGTCGACCTGGCGGGCGGCCGGGTGGTGATCGATCCGCCGCCGGGGCTTCTCGAGGAGGTTCCGGAGGGCGAGGAGGAGGATTCGCGTGACCGATGAGGCGCGCCCCGAAGGGCCCGGATGGCGGGCGACGGTGCTGACGATTTTCCCGGAGGCCTTTCCGGGACCGCTCGGACTGTCGCTGACGGGACGGGCGCTGGAGCGCGGCCTGTGGGGCCTGGAAACTGTGGACATTCGGGAGTTTGCGCGCGATAAACACCGCTCCGTCGACGACACCCCTTTCGGCGGCGGGCCCGGCATGGTGATGCGGCCCGACGTCGTCGATGCCGCGATCGCGTCCGTCCGGGACCGCGAGTCATCGGGCACGGGGCCGTTGATCCACCTCTCCCCGCGCGGCGCGCCGCTCGATCAGGCGCGTGTGCGGGCGTTGGCCGCCGGGCCGGGGGCGACCCTGCTGTGCGGCCGCTACGAGGGGATCGACCAGCGTGTGCTGGAGGCGTGGTCGGTGGAAGATGTCAGCCTCGGCGACTACGTGTTGTCCGGCGGCGAACTGGCGGCGATGGGGCTGCTCGACGCCTGCGTCAGGCTGTTGCCCGGCGTGGTCGGCGAGCGGCTGTCGTTGGAGGAAGAGAGTTTCGAGGCGGGTCTGCTGGAGTACCCGCAATACACGCGGCCCCAAGTCTGGGAGGGGCGCACGGTACCGGAGGAGCTGGTCTCCGGTCATCACGAGCGCATCCGGACCTGGCGGCGGGCACAGGCTGAGAGCCTGACCCGGGCGCGGCGTCCCGATCTGTGGGACCGCTACCGGGCAGGGGTGAACGGACAACAACGGTAACGCAAGGCGGGTGTGACATGAACGTCGTCGAAAAGCTCGAGAAGCAGCAGATGGAACGGCTGACGCAGGAGCGTCCGGTGCCGGAATTCGCGCCCGGCGACACCGTCCGGGTCAACGTCAAGGTCGTCGAGGGCACGCGCGAGCGCGTCCAGGCGTTCGAGGGCGTTTGCATCGCCCGCAAGAACGCGGGGCTGAACTCCGCATTCACGGTGCGCAAGCTGTCCTATGGCGAGGGCGTGGAGCGCATCTTCCCGCTGTTCTCGCCGGTGATCGCGTCGATCGACGTGGTGCGCCGCGGCGATGTCCGGCGGGCCAAGCTGTATTACCTGCGCGGCCGCACCGGCAAGGCGGCGCGCATCCGTGAGAAGGCGACCAGCCGGCCGACCGCCAGCAGCGTGGCGGCGCCGGTGCAGGCCGAGGCGGACAACGCCGAATAGCCGGTCAAAGCAATGCGAGTGGGGTGAAGGAATGAACGCAGCCAAGCCGCGGACGCTGTTCGACAAGATCTGGCAGGGCCATCTGGTGGACGTCCAGGACGACGGCACCTGCCTGATCTACATCGACCGGCATCTGGTCCACGAGGTCACCAGCCCGCAGGCGTTCGAGGGCCTGCGCCTGACGGGGCGCAAGGTGCGCCGGCCGGACGCGACGCTCGCCGTCGCCGACCACAACGTGCCGACCAGCGACCGTAGCAAGGGCATCGAGGAGGAGGAGTCGCGCATCCAGGTCGAGACGCTGGAGCGCAACGTCGTCGAGTTCGGCGTGCCCTACTTCCCGGTGCTCGACAAGCGCCAGGGCATCGTCCACATCATCGGCCCCGAACAGGGCTTCACCCAGCCCGGCATGACCATCGTCTGCGGCGATTCCCACACCTCGACGCACGGCGCGTTCGGTGCCCTGGCTTTCGGTATCGGCACTTCCGAGGTCGAGCATGTGCTGGCGACCCAGACGCTGATCCAGCGGCCGGCTAAGAACATGCGCATCACCGTCGATGGCGAGCTGCCGCTCGGCGTCACTGCCAAGGACATGATCCTCGCCATCATCGGCAAGATCAGCACCGCCGGCGGCACCGGCCATGTCGTCGAGTACGCCGGCGAAGCGGTGCGCGCCCTCTCGATGGAGGGCCGCATGACGATGTGCAACATGTCGATCGAGGGCGGCGCCCGCGCGGGCATGGTGGCGCCGGACGAGAAGACGTTCGAGTACATCAAGGGCCGGCCCTTCGCGCCGAAGGGCGAGGAGTGGGACAGGGCGGTCGAGTACTGGCGGTCGCTGCCGTCCGACGAGGGCGCGACCTACGACAAGGAAGTCACGCTGCGCGGCCCCGACATCGCGCCGCAGGTCACCTGGGGCACCAGCCCGCAGGACGAACTGCCGATCACCGGCATCGTGCCCGACCCGAAGGACGCGAAGGACGACAGCCAGCGTCAGGCTTGGTCGCGCGCTCTCGAGTACATGGGTCTCCAGCCGGGCACGAAGCTGACCGAGGTGAAGATCGACAAGGTGTTCCTCGGCTCCTGCACCAACGGACGCATCGAGGACCTGCGCGCCGCGGCGGCCATCCTGAAGGGCCGCAGGGTGGCGGGCCATGTCGACGCCATGGTGGTGCCGGGCTCCGGCCTGGTGAAGGAGCAGGCGGAGAAGGAAGGCCTGCACAAGGTCTTCATCGAGGCCGGTTTCGACTGGCGCGAGCCGGGCTGCTCGATGTGCCTGGGCATGAACCCGGACCAGCTGAAGCCGGGCGAGCGCTGCGCATCGACGTCGAACCGCAACTTCGAGGGCCGTCAGGGCAAGGGCGGCCGCACGCACCTGGTCAGCCCCGCGATGGCCGCCGCCGCCGCCATCGAGGGCCGGCTGACCGATGTGCGCGAACTGCTGAACTGAGGGGAGCAGGCGATGGACAAGTTCCAGACGTTCACCGGCATCGCGGCGCCGTTCGACCGCGACAACGTCGACACCGACCTGATCATCCCGGCGCGGTTCCTCAAGACCATCAAGCGGACGGGCCTCGGCAAGGACCTGTTCAATGCCATCCGCTACAACGACGATGGCAGCGAAAAGCCGGACTTCATCCTGAACAAGGAGCCGTACCGCAAGGCCGAGATCCTGATCTCGGCCGACAACTTCGGCTGCGGGTCCAGCCGCGAGCATGCTCCCTGGGCGCTGAAGGACTTCGGCATCAAGGTGGTCATCGCGGAGTCGTTCGCCGACATCTTCTACAACAACTCCTTCAAGAACGGCATCCTGCTGGTCAAGCTCGACCGCAAGACGATCGAGGACCTGCTGGACGATGCGCAGATGGGCGCCAACGCGCGGCTGACCGTCGACTTGGAGAACCAGGAGATTGCCCGGCCGAACGGCGAGAAGGTGTCGTTCGAACTCGATCCGTTCCTCAAGGAGTGCCTGCTGGAGGGGCTCGACGACATCGCGCTGACCATGGCGCGGGCGCCGCAGATCGACGACTTCGAGGGCGACGACCGGGCACGCCGGCCGTGGCTCTACGGCGACGCGCCGGCCGCCTGAGCCCGCCCGGCGCCGGCCGTCCGGCCGGCGTTCCCGTCCGACAACCGATTGCGAGAGGGGCCGCCATGGCCGCGAACAAGAAGCTTGTCATGCTGCCGGGCGACGGCATCGGCCCCGAGGTGATGGGCGAGGTCCGGCGCATCGTCGACTGGATGGCGAAGAAGCGGACCGTCAGCTTCGACATCCAGGAAGGGCTGATCGGCGGCGCGGCCTATGACGCGCACGGCGAGGCGCTGAGCGACGAGACGCTGGCCGACGCGCTGGCCGCCGACGCGGTGCTGCTCGGCGCCGTCGGCGGGCCGAAGTGGGACCGCGTGTCCTACGACAAGCGGCCGGAGGCCGGCCTGCTGCGCATCCGCAAGGAAATGGACCTGTTCGCCAACCTGCGCCCGGCGATCGTGTTCGAGCCGCTGGTCGAAGCGTCCAGCCTGAAGCCGGATCTCGTCCGCGGCCTCGACATACTGATCGTCCGCGAACTGGTCGGCGGCATCTACTTCGGCGAGCCGCGCGGCATCGAGACGCTGCCGGACGGCACCCGCCGCGGCTACAACACCCAGAGCTATACCACCGCCGAGATCAAGCGGGTGGCGCGCGTCGCCTACGAACTGGCGATGAAGCGCGGCCGCCGGCTGTGCTCCGTCGAGAAGGCCAACGTGATGGAGAGCGGCGTGCTGTGGCGCGAGGTGGTGCAGGAGATGCAGGAGGACGAGTTCCCCGAGGTCTCGCTGACCCACATGTACGCCGACAACTGCGCCATGCAGCTGGTCCGCGAGCCGAGGCAGTTCGACGTCATCGTCACCGACAACCTGTTCGGCGACATCCTGTCCGACTGCGCGGCGATGCTGACCGGCTCGCTCGGCATGCTGCCGTCCGCCTCGCTCGGCGCGGTCGACGACAGCGGCCGCCGCAAGGCGCTTTACGAGCCGGTGCACGGCAGCGCGCCGGACATCGCCGGCCGCGGCATCGCCAATCCGCTCGCCACCGTGCTCAGCTTCGCGATGATGCTGCGCTACTCCTTCGACATGGGCGACGACGCCGACATGGTGGAGAAGGCGGTGGAGGGGGTGCTTGCGCGCGGCCTGCGCACGCCCGACATCATGCAGAAGGGCATGACCCGGGTCTCGACCGGGGACATGGGCAAGGCGCTGGTCGAAGAACTCGACAAACGCGTCTTCTGACGCGATTTTCCGGCCTGACGGCAATATAATCTCAATACCGTCCCGGCCCGTGCCGGGCGGCTGATGGAGTTTGGTTCGATGGGTTACAAGGTCGCAGTGGTCGGCG
>JBBDQX010000141.1:0-5875 GCA_040905765.1 Acetobacterales bacterium | reverse complement strand
CGATCGGACCGGACGGCCCGCCGGTGAGGCAGATCAGGCCCTCGGAGCGCTTCTCGACGGCGTCGAGCCCGATCTGCGGCGTCTCCGGCGGCTCCGTGTCGAGGAAGGCGCGGCTGACGAGGTCGACGAGGTTCCAGTACCCCTGAAGGCTTGTGACCAGCAGGACGAGCTGGTCCGGCGGCAGCGAGCGCGCGGGACCGGTATGGTCGACATCGCTGGATTCGCGACGCAGGAAAAGCTGGCAGCCCACTATCGGCTGCACCCCGCGCTTGGCGCAGGCGAGCGAGAACTCCATCGCGCCGAACAGGTTGCCGCTGTCCGTCATCGCGACGGCGGGCATGTTCAGGTCCCGGCAGAGATCCGCCAGCGGGTCCAGCTTCAGCGCCCCTTCGGAAAGGGAGTAGGCGGTATGGACGCGAAGATGGACGAAGTCTGCGAGCGCCATCGAGTTCCCGTCGGGCACGGCGAATGGGAGGGCGGAAGGATTCCACAGCCCCCGGCGGATGTCACCCGTGCCGGGTGGGTTCAGCCGATATAACCGGCAACGAGGACGCCCCCTTCGACGCGCAGCACACGGTCGGTACGCGCGGCGAGGTCAAGGTTGTGGGTTGCCAGCAGCAGCGCCAGTCCCTCCGACCGCACCTGGGCCAGCAGCAACTCGAAGACCGACTCCGCCGTCGCCTGGTCGAGGCTCCCGGTCGGCTCGTCCGCCAGCAGGATGCGCGGGTCGTTGGCCAGGGCGCGGCCGATGGCGACCCGCTGCTGTTCGCCGCCCGAAAGCTGCGAGGGCCGGTGCGCCGCGCGTTCTCCGAGGCCGAGCGACGCCAGCCGGGCCCGGGCCCGTTCGGCCGCCGCGCCGCGCGCACGGCCGGAAATCATCTGCGGCAGCACGATGTTCTCCAGCGCGCTGAATTCCGGCAGCAGGTGGTGGTTCTGGTAGATGAAACCCAGCGCTTCCCGACGCAGGCGGGTACGGGCGTCGTCGCCCAGTCCCCGGGTCGAGGTTCCCCCGATGATGACGTCGCCGCGATCCGGACGCTCGAGCAGGCCGGCGATCTGCAGCAGCGTCGATTTGCCGGAGCCGGACGGGCCGACCAGCGCGACAACCTCGCCAGGCGCGATTTCGGCGGATGCGCCGCGCAGCACGTCGACGTTCGTCTTGCCCTGCCGGAACTGTCGATGGACGTCGACGATGCGGAGCGCCGCCTCACTCATTGCGCAGACATTCCACAGGATCGAGGCGCGCCGCCCGCCAGGAAGGGTACAGCGTCGCCAGGAACGAGAGCCCCAGCGCAAGCCCCACGACGATGCCGACCTCCGTCGGATCGACCTCGGCGGGAAGCTGCGACAGGAAATAGATTTCCGCAGCGAACAGGTCGGCGCCGCTCAGGGTCTCGATCCAGCGACGGATCGTCTCGATGTTGAGCGAGAAGGTCAGCCCGAGGACGCAGCCGAGGAACGTGCCGAAGACGCCGATGCTGGCGCCGCTCAGGAAGAAGATGCGCATCACCATGCCGCGCGTCGCACCCATCGTGCGCAGGATGGCAATGTCGCGCGACTTGTCCTTCACCAGCATGATCAGCGTGGCGATGACGTTGAACGCGGCGACGAGGATGATCAGCGTCAGGATCAGGAACATGACGTTCCGCTCGACCTTGATCGCGTTGAAGAAGCTGGCATTCGCCTGCTGCCAGTCGAGCAGCCGCAACGGCCTGTCCACCGCGTTCTGGATGGCGATGCGGGCGGCGCCGACGCGGTCCGGATCGTCGAGCATGACTTCCAGCTGGGTGATGCCTTCGCCGGTCTGGAAATACGTCTGCGCCGCCTCCAGCGGCAGGTAGACGAACCCGCTGTCGTACTCGAACATGCCGATCTCGTACGTCGCGACGACGCGATAACTGCGGACGCGCGGCACCGAGCCCAGCGCCGTCACCCTGCCCTTCGGCGATATCAGGGTGATCTGGTCGCCGACGGAAATCCCGAGCTTGTACGCCAGACGCCTTCCGATCAGGGCGGAGGAGGTGCCGGAGAAGTCGTCGAGCGAGCCGCCAACGATGTTCTCGGCGATGATCCGCCGGTGGCGTATCTGGTCGACGCTCATGCCGCGAACGATGACGCCGGAGGCATTTCCCGCCTCGCCGCTCGACATCGCCTGCCCTTCGACGGTCGGCGTCACCTGCACCACTCCCGGCACCCCGGAGATGCGTTCGGCAAGAGGCTCGTAGCCGCTCATCGAACCTTCGATCGGATACACCCCCAGATGACCGTTGAGGCCGAGTATCCGGCCCATCAGTTCCTGCCGGAAACCGTTCATCACCGCCATGACGATGATCAGCGTCGCGACGCCTAGGGTGATGCCGACGAGCGAAAACCCCGCGATGACCGAAATGAAGCCCTCGCTGCGCTTCGCCCGCAAATAACGGAAGGCGACCAGTCGCTCGAAGGGTGAGAAGAACATTGGCCCCGTCCTGCTGAGTGCCGGGCCGTCGGCGGCTCAGCCGCCGGTGAAGAGATTCGACAGGCGCTTCACCGCATCGGCGGCCGGAATCTCCTCCGCCTCGCCGGTACGCCGCGACTTCAACTCGATCGTGCCGGCCTGCACGCCGCGCGGACCGACCACCACCTGCCACGGCAGGCCGATCAGCTCCATGTCGGCGAACTTCACCCCGGCACGCTCGTCGCGGTCGTCGTACAGCACCTCGACCCCCGCTTCTTCCAGTTGCGCATACAGCGCATCGGAAGCGGCGACGCACGCCTCGTCGTTGGTCCGCAGGTTGACCAGGCCGACCCCGAAGGGCGCCACCGGCTCCGGCCAGACGATACCCTTCCCGTCGTGCGACGCCTCGATGATGGCGCCCACCAGCCGCGATACGCCGATGCCGTAGGAACCCATCTCCACCGGCGTCTCGCCAACACCGCCAGCCCCCGTCACCACGGCGTTCATCGGCTTAGAATACTTGGTGCCGAAATAAAAGATGTGGCCGACCTCGACCCCGCGCGTGTGGACCAGTTCCGCCTCCGGCGGCACGCCCTCCCCATTCGGATCGTGCTTCTCGTCGGTCGCCGCATAGAGGCGCGTCCAGTTGTCGACCAGCGGCTGCAGGTCGGCTTCGTAGTCTACCGTCTCACCGAGCACGTCGACCTCCAGCCAGCCACGATGGCAGAAGACCTCGCTCTCGCCGGTCTCGGCGAGGATGATGAACTCGTGGCTCAGGTCGCCGCCGATGGGTCCGGTGTCGGCCTCCATCGGGATTGCCCGCAATCCCATCCGTGCAAAGGTCTTTAGGTAGGAGACGAACATGCGGTTGTACGAGCGCCGCGCCCCGGCGTAGTCCGCGTCGAAGGAATAGGCGTCCTTCATCAGGAATTCGCGCCCGCGCATCACGCCGAAGCGGGGGCGCACCTCGTCCCGGAACTTCCACTGTATGTGATAGAGCAGCTTCGGCAACTCGCGGTAGCTGCGGACATGATTGCGGAAAATGTCGACGATCAGTTCCTCGTTCGTCGGACCGAAAAGCATGTCGCGTTCATGCCGGTCCGTGATGCGCAGCATTTCGAGGCCGTAGTCGTCGTAACGTC
Organism: Acetobacterales bacterium; assembly: GCA_040905765.1. Lineage (GTDB taxonomy): Bacteria > Pseudomonadota > Alphaproteobacteria > JBBDQX01 > JBBDQX01 > JBBDQX01. Next base: position 2,296 of record JBBDQX010000141.1, on the reverse strand, counting down.
CGCTCTCGCGCCAGAGATCGGCCGACTGGATGGTCGGCATCAGCATCTCGACCGCCCCGGCACGGTCCTGCTCCTCGCGCACGATCTGCTCGACCTTGCGCAGGACACGATGCCCGAGCGGCAGCCAGGAGTAGATCCCGGCGCTGGCCTGCTGGATCATGCCGGCGCGCAGCATCAGCCTGTGCGACACGATCTGCGCCTCGGCGGGCGTTTCCTTCAGGGTGGGCAGGAAGAAGCGGCTACGGCGCATCGGCTGGGAGGCAGTCCTGTGGCGGGTCGGAAAGGCGCAGGACTTTAGGGAATGGCGCCCGGCAACGCAATCGGATGAAGGTCAGCGACCCGACTGCTTCCGCGCCAGGAATTCCCGGCATGCCTGCTCCAGCCGCAGCGCCGGGTCGCCGCCGAACTCCTTGCCGTTGAAGTAGAACCGATCCCCTTTCACGGTGACCGTACCGAGCGGCAGCGTGGCCTCGAAGGGCCGAGGAGATTCGGCCTCGCCGCGCCGGCTCTGCACGTCGACTCCGATGGCGATGTCGAACTCCTTCGGCAGTTCAATGGCGCTGGCCGCGGGATCCAGTTCCGCCGGTGCGACCGGGCGACCGTAGACGTCCGTTCCCGGCTGATAGGTCGCGTCCGCGGAGGCTGTGTGGCGGACGACCTGCCGGCACTGCTCCTCCGTCACCACGAGCGTCGGAGACTGTTCCACCGGCTCCTGTTTCACCGCGCCGGAACTGATGTTTTCGACCCGTTCGAACGGCTTCGAATCCGCCGCGACTGCCGGCGAGGCAGCTTGGAATCCTAAGAAGGTCAGGAATGCTGACGCAAATTTAAGCATGTGCGAGTCGCGGAATTTCCCCGATCGCCTGGTCATTCGCGGCTCCCTGTCGGCTCCTGCGCGAAACGTTGGCACAATTTGCGTAACTTTAGGGCAAGAAGATGATGACATCCCCCTCACCGGCTGGTAGATATTGCTCGGGAAGCTTGTGATGCAAGGTGCCCGAGTTTAGGGAGGAAATGGGTTGGACGTGAGTACGGCGCGGTAATCGACCGAGGCCCTCTTGCCTACCGATCCGAGGGAATTCGCGAGCGTGGAGAAATCCACGCTCGCTTTTTTTGTGTCTCAGATCGTGGGAGGCACCGCCATCCACGGCGGCCTCTTGCTCGCGATATCGCTGAATATCGGGCAATCCTCACCGTGCGCGCCCGGCAGGTAGCCGATGCTCATGAGGAACTCACCGACGATCTCGCCGCCGGTGAAACGGAAGGTATCGCGGAACAGCTTTACCCACGACGCCTTGTCTCGTGGATGGTTCACCGCAATCCAGGCGGCGAACGAGCCGTGGCTTTCGCGAAGCTGCTGCACCCGGCGGGCGTTGTCGATGATGGCGTCGATCTTCAGGCGGTTGCGGATTATCCGGGCGTCCTGTCTCAGCCGTTCCCTGTCCGCATCGCCATAGGCGGCGATGGTATCGACGCGGAAGTCGTCGAAGGCCGCGTTCATCCCTTCCCGCTTCTTCAGGACGATTTCCCACGACAGGCCCGCCTGGAATATCTCCAGGCACAGCCGCTCGAAAAGCGCCCGTTCATCCTCGGTCGGAAAACCGTACTCGCTGTCATGGTAGGGGCCATGAACCGGATGACCGGGCGCTACGGTGCAATAGGTCGACAACTCAGGTCATCCCCCGGAAATCGACCAGCCCGGACCGCATCACAAGGTAGTACCCCAGCCAGAGGAGGGCGGCGATCAGCGTGGTGACGCCGAACTTGAGCAAAAGCCGCGGTTTCTCGGGCGCGCTGGCGGCGTGCCCCTCTTCCGGCTGCTCCGGCGGGTGGGCGCCCCAGGGAAGCACCACGAACAGCACCACCCACCAGATGATGAAGTAGACCAGGACACCGGTGAACCACTGCATCGGCGGCCCGCTCCGTCATACTCTCAGCAGGTGGACCACAGTCAGCGGCCGCTTGCCGAGCAACTCGCGAAAGCCGCGACGCAACGCCGTGCGTACCACTTCCTGCAACAGGCCATCGTCGGCGCGGCTCGCCTTTGGAAGTCCCTCGACCGCGTCGGCCACCTGATCGGCGATATCGGCGAGGTCATCGGCATGCTCCTCGTCGTCGAGCAGGGTCGGCGCCGACACGCGGGGATCGGCGACCAGCCGCCCCTTCCCGTCCACCACGACGCTGACGACCGCCTCGCCCTCGAAGCGGATGCGGTTGCGGGCACGGAGCACGTTGCCGTCCAGCGGCGTGATGCGCCCGCCATCCAGCCCGAAGGCGCCGATCTCGATCCGTTCCA
>JBBDQX010000140.1:0-5910 GCA_040905765.1 Acetobacterales bacterium | reverse complement strand
AATATGCGTTACACAATCCCGAAGCCGAGGCATTCTGGAGCAGGCTGGGCTTCACGCCGACGGGCGTGCGAGCGGCCGCCCGCCTCAGCGAAGTCCGCTCCCGGCTCGGCGCTCCAACGGCCTCCGATAGGCGCGCCCCGAACAAACAGAAATTGAAACGCTGAAGCATGGCCACCAAACGCGACGTTCTCGCCCTCTACGACACCCGGATGCTGTCCCACCGGCCGGAAGTCCAGGACCCGTTCCTGCCGGGCCGACTGGAACGGCGCGTGAAAGAGATTCTGTCCGGCCTTGACGTAAAATGGAGTTTTCCCGAACACCCTGGCCGTCTCACCGCGATCCGGGACCTTCTGAAGAAGAAACCCGTTCGCGGCGTGCGGTTTGCAAGGGGCGCAAAGGCCACGCGGGAGCAACTCGGCCGCGTCCATACCACGGCTTATCTCGAGGGCATTTACGCCATGCGTGGGCGCAGCGCCTGGCTGGACGCGGACACGACCGCCGTATCCAACGGCAGCGTCGAGGCCGCGGAAGTCGCCGCCGGCACGGCGATTGCCGCGGTGGAAGCGGTGATGAAAGGCCGCACGCAAAGCGCCTTCGCCCTGGTCCGGCCGCCCGGCCATCATGCCGAGCCTGTTCGGGCGCGCGGCTTTTGTCTCCTCAACAACGTCGCCGTCGCGGCGGCACACGCACAAGCCGCGCTCGGCTGTCAAAAGGTTCTGATCATCGATTGGGACGCGCACCACGGCAACGGCACCCAGGAAATCTTCTGGGCCGATCCCGACGTCCTGTTTTTCGACATCCACCGTGCGCCGCCGTTCTATCCGGGCTCGGGCGCGCTCGACGAGATCGGCGGCGGCCTCGGCGAAGGCACCACGGTCAACGTGCCGATGCCGGACGGCGCCGGCGACATGGCCTATGTCAAAGCCTTTCGCGAGATCCTCGTGCCTGCCGCCGACTGGTTCAAGCCGGACCTTGTTCTGGTATCGGCGGGATTCGACCCGCACCGTTTCGATTTTGCGCTCAACCTTGGCTACGCCGGCTTTGGCGCGATGACAGGGATCGTGCAGGAGATTGCCGACAAACACTGCAAGGGCCGGCTCGCGCTCGTGCTGGAAGGTGGCTATCACCTGGACTCGCTGGCCGGCGGCGTGCGCGCCGTGCTCGAGGTGCTGGCGGGCGGCACTCCGCCCGAGCCCGAAGAATGCGGCCTCGACGAAGTGGATGACGCCGCGGCATTCCACCGCGGCGCCTTTACCGAAGAGTAAACCGGACCTGCACGTTCCTAGTTGAGGCCGTAGAGCCGGCGTGCGTTCCCGTCTAGGATCTTGTCGACCACATGCGCGGGCAGCGTGCCGTCCTCGCGAATCTTGCGCATCACGTCGATCTCGGGCGCCTGGTCATGGTGGCCGTAGTCGGTGCCGATGATCAAATTGTCCTCGCCCACCTTGTCGAGAATGTAGGGCAGGTCGTCGGTAACCTGGCATGCGCAGTAGATGTTGTTGCGCTTGAGTAGATCCTTCGATTCCCAGTCCGGCTTGTTGAAGTTCTTCCAGTAGCTGAGCTCGGTGTAGTTGATGGCATAGGGCAGCCATGACGCGCTGAACTCGACGAAGCCCCAGCGCATGCCCGGGAACTTCTGCGGAATGTCGCGCATGATGAGCGAGTGGAATGCGCCGACGCCGACATTGCGGTTGGTCATGAAGCGCGTCGACGAGTTCTTGTAGAGGTCCATGAAGGCGGCACTATGGTTGCCGGAATGGATGCAGGCGGCGAGGTCGAGTTCCTGGGCGGCTTCCCACAGCGGGTAGAAGTAAGGATCGTCGAGTTCGCGATCGCATTCCATGCCGACGAGGAAGACGCCGACGGCGCCGTTGTCCTTGGCGAACTTGAGCTCGTCGCGGACCTTGTCCATCGAGCGCAGCGGCGGGATCGCCGCCCAGCGGAGGCGGTTGTTGCTCTTGCTCCAAACGTCGGCGAGCCAGCGATTATAGCTGCGCGAGAGCGCCCACTCCCAGTCCGGGCTCTCGGTCTTGATGGTGAGGAAGAAGGTCGGATAGAGGACCTGGACGTCGACGCCCATCTGGTCCATGTGCGCGAGGCGGCCCTCGATGTCCGTCATCTCGCGCTGGCCGGCGGTGGTCTCGTTGTAGCCCTGGTTGCGCGTGCCGGTCCACACCTGGCCATCGACCAGCCAGTAGAGCTTGGTGCGCTGCTCGCCGCCCTGGGTCTCGATGGTATCGTCCGCGTCCGCCGGCTTCAGCAGCACCGGCTGGTAGCGTTTCTGGTCCGCCTCCATATAGGAGAAAGTCTGCGGCGTCTCGATGACATGAGCATCCGAATCGACGACTCTGAGTGCCATGTGATCCTCCCTTTTGTTTGGCCTTATGCCGTGATTTGGGGCCAAGGTTAGTGCCAACAAGGGCCGAACGCCAGCCCTGGGGACGGCCCCGAAAGGCCGCTGCGGCGCGCTTGTGCCGGTTCCGGCTTCCTGGGCTAGAATGCGGCCCCACGACAGATAAACGAGGCGCTGCCCGGCCCGGCGCGAGACCGGGACGGCAGCAGGGAGGCAAGATGGCGTTGAGGGCGGAACCGCTGCATCCGCTGTTCGCGGCGCGTCTGACCGGCATCGACACCCGCAGGCCGGCGGGCCGCGCCGAGGTGCGCGACATCGTGGCGATGATGGACCGTTTCGCGGTCTGCGCCATCGGCCACGACCGGGCGCCCAGCAACGAGGAGCAGATCGCCTTCAGCCTGCAGCTCGGGCCCATGGGCCGGGGCGGCGCCGGGCGTATCAAGGGCACCGGCATCCGCATCCCGCACGACGAGATCGTCGATCAGAGCAACCTTGGTCCCGACGGCGAGATTTATGCGGAGGACGACCGCCGCCTCATGTTCAAGCGAGCCAACCGGCTGTGGCATACCGACATGTCCTTCCGCCAGGTGCGCGCCACCTATTCGCTGCTGTCCGCCCACGAGCTGCCGCCCGAGGGCGGCAATACGGAATTCGTCGACATGCGCGCCGTCTACGACGCGCTCCCGCAATCGACGAAGGACAAACTGGAAGGCCTGACGGCAGAGCATTGCTACTGGCATTCGCGCAAGCTGGGCGGCGGGCCCGATCCGACACCGGAGGAGCGCGCGGCGCGCCCGCCTGCCCATCACCCGATGGTCAACGTCAATCCGCGTACCGGCCGCAAGGCCCTCTACGTCGCGTCGCACGCCGCCGGTATCGACGGCTGGCCAGAGGACGAGGCACGCACCTTCCTCGACGAGCTGATAGCCTTCGCCACCCAGCCCGACTTCATCTACAGCCACGAATGGCGCGAAGGCGATGTCGTGATCTGGGACAATCTCGCGACCATGCACCGGGCGACGCCGTTCGACGATACGCGCTTCAAGCGCGACATGCGCCGCACCACCTGCCGTGAAAAGGAACTGACCTGAGCGACGGCTTTTACTTTGATTCGCCGAGCACGCGCCGCGAGACGACGATCACGGCGATGAGCGCGGCAAGCATGGCCGCGCCCACCACATAGAAGCTGTTCTCGATGCCGACGACCTCGGCGATGGCGCCCATGAGCACCGGCAACACCGCCGCCGACAAGCGGTTGGCGGTGATGCGGATGCCGACGCCCTTGCCCTGGGAGCGGGCATCCGCCGCCTTCGACATGATCGAGAACATCAGCGGCATGCTCATGCCGACCGAGGCGCCCCAGCAACCGGCGATGACGCCCAGCTGCCAGTAGACGTCGGTCAGCGGCGGGATCGAGATGAAAATCACCGCGCCAGCCACGGTGATGAACAGCAGCACGATCGGCTTGACGAACTTCGTCATACGCCCGATCCACAGCGCGCCGACGGCGCCGACGAGGCCGGCCATCGACATCAGCAGGCCGATCTCGGTGCCGGTCAGGTTGATGCTTTCCAGATAGACGACATAGAAGGTGCCGCGAATCTGGTAGGTCGTATTGCGCATCACCGACACGGCGACGACGATGGCGATGGCCGGGATCGCCAGCAGCGCGAAGGAGTCGATATAGCTCGACAGCCGGGGCACGAAGTCGCGCGCGCGCATCCGGTCGGGCGCATGCTCGCTGTTTTTGGATGGCGCCGGCAGCAGCATCGCGGCGGCCAGCAGCAGCAGCGCCCACAGCGACATCACCCCGAACGCGCCCCAGGAACCGAACAGGTCGTAGGCGCCGCCGACGATCGGTGGCACGGTCAGGTTGCCGAGCAGCGAGGCCGAGCCGAGGCGTCCCGCATGGGTCGCATCGCCCTTCATGATCTGGCCGATCAGCGTCTGCGCGCCCATCCACGACATGGTGGTGGCGAGGCCCGAGATCATCTGCAGCACGATGACCAGCCAGATCCAGCCGGCCGCCGGGAACAACAGGTGCACGGCGATGCCGACCAACGCGAAAAAGATCATCACGCGCTTGGCGCCGAGGTGGTCCATCATCGCGCCGCCATGGATTGAGAGCAGTCCCGGCAGCAGCGGGCGCGCACCGAGGATGATGCCGGCCATGAGCGGCGTCGGATCGAAGGTGAGCACGAGCCATAGTGGAATGAGCAGGCCGGCCATGTTCTGCATGCCGGTCGCGAGATAGCCGGACGCGTAGACGGCGCCCTGGACCCGCAGCGGTATCGGCTGGGACGAGGATTCGGACAACTCGGCTTTCCGTGCTCTTTTTATGCGTGGACGCGGCAGGGAACTCCCTATGAAGGCAACATACAGAGGTTTTGACGTCCTGACGATTCACCTGCCTGCATAAAGGAGGGCGCATAAACGGCGCGCACGTCGCCGGCCATGCTACGGTGCCGCACCGAACGGCACGACATCGGCGGGAAGGCCCGAGAGAACGACGATGCGTCTTTCCCTTTTCATCACGACTCTGTTCCCGGTCTGGGCGCTTCTGGGCGTCGGCGCGGCCCTGCTGTGGCCCGAGCCGATCGCCACCGCACGGCCTGCCATCGTGCCGTTGCTCGGTGTCATCATGTTCGGCATGGGCCTGACGCTCGGCCCGCGCGACTTCCTGGAGGTCGCGAAGCGGCCGGGTCACGTCGCGCTCGGCACCGTGCTGCAGTTCGCCGTCATGCCGCTCGCGGCGCTCACTGCCGGCCTCGCGCTCGCGCTGCCGCGCGATCTCCTCGTTGGCCTGGTGCTGGTCGGTGCCTGTCCCGGCGGCACGGCGTCCAACGTGATCTGCTACCTGGCGCGCGGCGACGTGGCGCTGTCGATCACGCTGACGACTGTCTCGACCCTGCTCGCGGTCGTGCTGACACCGGCGCTGACCTGGCTCTATGTCGGCGAGATGGTGCCGGTGCCGGTCGCCGCCATGCTGCTATCGATCCTCAAGGTCATTCTCGCGCCGGTAGCGGCGGGCGTGCTGATCAACCGCCTGATGGGCGCCCGGCTCGACGGTCTCAAGGACTTCTTCCCGCTGATCTCGGTCGCCGCCATCGTCGTCATCATCGCCATCGTCGTCGCGCTCAACGCCGGGCGCGCGGACGCGCTGGTGTGGCCGCTGGTGGCGGCGGTGGTGCTGCACAACGCGATCGGGCTTGGCGCCGGCTACGGCATCCCCAGGCTGATCGGATACGACCGCCAGACGGCGCGCACGCTCGCCATCGAGGTCGGCATGCAGAACTCCGGGCTCGGCGTGGCGCTGGCGACGCAGTTCTTCTCGGCCGCCGCGGCGCTGCCGGGGGCGCTGTTCAGCGTCTGGCACAACCTGTCGGGCGCGGCGCTTGCGGCGCTATGGTCGCGGCGCCCGGCTTCCGGGCCACAGGCGTGACCCTGGACGCACGGCGCGTCTAACCCTGGACGACAGGGTTCTCCATCGCCCCGATACCCTCAATCTCCATGCGGATGCGGTCGCCCGGCGTGAGGAACAGGCCGCGCGGGCGGCC
>JBBDQX010000139.1:0-33831 GCA_040905765.1 Acetobacterales bacterium | reverse complement strand
ACCGGCAACGCGCAGCCGCCCTTCAATAGCGGGACGCGACCCTGGGTGATCTGGAACCAAATGAACCAGTTCTTCGAGGTACGCGAGTTGCTCAGCAACACCGACCGGATCGACCCCGAGGTCGACGTGCTGATGGTGGTGCACCCGAAGAACCTGTCGGAAGACGCGCTGTACGCCATCGACCAGTACGTCATGGGTGGCGGCAAGGCGGTGTTCATGGTCGACCCGCATGCGGAGGCCGAGCGCATCCGCCCGAACCCGGACGCCGTACAGACTCCGCGCACCAAGTCGGACCTGGAGCGGCTGTTCGCCCCATGGGGCTTCGACGTCACCACCGACCAGTTCGTCGGCGACCTCCGGGGAGCGTTCCGCGTGCAGGCGGGCCCGAACGAGCGGCTGAACGCCGTCGACTATGTGGCGTGGATCGGGCTCGAGAAGGACCGCCTGAACAGCGAGGACGTGGTGACGGGCGACCTGCAGCGGATCAACGTCGCCGCCGCCGGCGCGATACAGCCGCGCGAGGGCGCCGACATCGAGATCACGCCGCTGATCCGCAGCAGCGCGGATTCCATGCTGATCGATGCGGACAAGATCCGCGTCATGGAGCCGAACCCGACCCGCCTGCTCGCCGATTTCACGCCCGGCGGCGAGGAGCGGATCCTTGCCGCCCGCATCACCGGACAGCTCGACTCCGCCTTTCCGGACGGCCCCCCTGCCCCGCCCGCGCCGACCGAGGGCGGTGACGAGAAGAGCGACGCCGAAAAGCAGGCCGAGCAGCAGGACAAGGAAGCCTACGAACAGAGGAAGGCCGCGCATCGCGCCGGGAGCGACGGCCCGGTGACGATGATGGTGGTCGGCGACGTCGACCTGCTGGAGGATCGCTTCTGGGTCCGCGTGCAGGACTTCTTCGGTGAGCAAATGCCCGTCCCTGTGGCCGACAACGGCGCCTTCATCATTAACGCGCTCGAGCACCTCGCCGGCAGCGCCGACCTGATATCGCTGCGCAGCCGCCGCGAGGGGGACCGGCCGTTCGAGGTGGTGCAGCGGATGCGGCAGAACGCCGAACTGCGCTACCGCGCGACGGAGCGAGAACTGCAGGAACGGCTGGAGGATGCCGAGGCGAAGCTGGCGGAACTCCGCCGTGAGGGCGTCAGCGGCCAGGGCGGTGCCATCATGACGCAACAACAGCAGGCCGAGATCGAGAAGTTCCGCACCGACGTGATCGATATCCGCCGGCAGCTCCGCAACGTCCAGCTCGCGCTGCGCGAGGAGATCGAGTCGCTCGGAACCATGGTGAAGTTCCTCAACATCGGCCTGGTGCCGCTGCTGGTTCTGGTCATCGCGCTGGTGACGATGGTGCTGCGGATGCGCCGCCGGCGCCCGATCGTGCAGGGTTGAGCCGGGAACAGGGAGACGGACGGAGATGCGCAAGAACCAGCTGGTCATCCTCGCGGTGGTCACCGCGCTGTTTGCCGCCGCCGCGGGCTACCTGCTCTACGAGCGGCAGGCACGGGTCATCACGGCAGTCGCGGCGGGCGAGCGGCTGTTCCCCGGCCTGATCGACGAGGTCAACCGCGTCGCGACGGTCGAGATCCGCAACAGTGACGGCACCTTCACCGCGATCCGCCGTGACGGGGGCGAATGGGTCATCGAGGAGAAGCACGGCTATCCGGCGAAGGTCGCGAAGATCCGCGAGCTCATCCTCGCGCTGGCCAATGCGCGCATCCTCGACAAGCGCACCAGCAATGCCGAACTCTACGCGCAGCTGCAGGTCGAGCCGATCGACAGCGAGGACGCGAAATCCGGCCAGGTGATCCTCAAGGCGGAGAACGGGGAGCAGATGGCGGGGCTGGTCATCGGCAAGCGACGGCTGCGCGGCCGGTTCGGTGCCGGTACCGACGAACTCTACGTCCGGAAGATCGACGCCGAGCAGAGCTGGGTAGCCGACGACATTCCCTCCGTGCTGGGCGGGCTCAACCAGTGGCTCGACCGTGATCTGGTGAACGTCGCCCGGGCGCGGGTCCGGCGGGTAACCAACTCGCGTCCGGAGGGTGACCAGCTCGTCCTCCGCCGGCCAAGCCCGGATGCCTCCGATGTCGCCGTCGAGGACCTGCCGAAGAACGCCAAGCTCGACCAGTTCCGGGCCAACGACGTCGCCTCGGCGCTCGAGTGGCTGATCCTGGACAACGTGAAGCCGGCCGACGACCTCGCCGCGTCCACGATCGAGGGCTATTCCCGCTACGAGACCTTCGACGGACTGATCATCGACGTCACCGTTCGCACCGCCGGGAAGCCGGGCACGAAGGACGGCGAGCCAGAGGCGGATCGCTGGATCGTCCTCGACGCCGGCTTCAATCCGGAAGGGGTATCGGAGGCGGCACCCGCGGAACCGGCGCCCGCCACTGAATTCCCGCAGGAGACGGCGAAGGACGACGGCGGGCTGAAGGCGCCGGAGGCGGTCGGTGAGAACGCAGCCAAGCTGGCCGAGCGTTTCAAGGGCTGGGCCTATAAGGTGCCGGACTGGAAGATCGAGGTATTCCTGCGTCGGCAGGCCGACCTGATCGACAAGGAAAACTCGGGCTCCTGAATGAGCGATGCCGCCGTGCGTCGCCCCGCCGTCGGCGTCGGCATCGTCATCCTTCGGGGGCGTGACGTCCTCCTGATCCAGCGCGGCAAGGCGCAGGGCCGTGGCCAGTGGAGCCTGCCTGGCGGTCATCAGGAGCTTGGCGAGACCGTCTTCGAGGCGGCCGAGCGCGAGACGCGCGAGGAAACGGGTGTGGAGATCGACATCCTCGGCGTGGTCGAGGTGGTCGACAACATCGTCAAGGGCGAGACCGGGGTCGACCGCCACTACACCATCATCGATGTCGCGGCGCTGTGGCGATCAGGGGAAGCCCGGGCCGGCGATGACGCCCTCGCGGTCTACTGGGCGCCGATAGATGGCCTGGGCCGCTTCAACCTGTGGAGCGAGATCATCCGCGTCGTCCGCATGGCCGACCGGATGCGGCGACGAGGGCCGCTGCGGCTGCGCCGGAGCTAAGGCCCGCGGATCAACCGCCGCCCGCCTCTCCTTCCTGCCACGAGACCTTCTTGCGGTAGATCGTCGAGGCGCTGATGCCCAGATGCGCCGCGGCCCGCGGGATGTTGCCGCCGCAGATGTCGATAGCCTGTTCGATGGTCGCCTTCTCCACCTCCCACAAGGGGCGTATGCCCTCCGGAGCGCCGAGCCGTGCCGCCGGTGACCCGCCCGGCGTGGCGAGGGACGGAGGTCGCTGGTCACCCTGCCCCTGGACACCGTTGCTGCCGTCGATTTTCACCCTGTCGAGCGGCGTCGGCAGCATCTCGCGCGTCACCTCCTCGGCATCGTTGAGGACGACCACATTGCGCACGACATTCTGCAGTTGCCTGACGTTGCCCGGCCACGGGTAGGCCACGACGACCTTGCGCGTATCCTCGCCGAACCGCTTGAAGCGGCGTCCCTCTTCCGCGGCGATGTCCAGCAGGAACCGGCTGGCAATCTCCAGCACATCCTCGCCACGCTCACGCAGTGCCGGCATGTGGATCGGGATGACGTGCAGGCGGTAATAGAGGTCCTCGCGGAACCGGCCGGCCTCGACTTCGGCCAGTGGATCGCGGTTGGTGGCGCAGACGAAGCGGACGTCGACACGTTCGGTAACCGATCCGCCAACCTTGATGAAGCTGCCGCTCTGCACGAAGCGCAGCAGCTTGGTCTGCAGATCGAGGTCCATCTCGCAGATCTCGTCGAGAAACAGCGTGCCGCCATGCGCCCTCTTCGCTGCCCCCTCGCGCTCGGCCACGGCGCCGGTGAAGGCGCCCTTCACATGGCCGAATATCTCGCTTTCCATCAGGTCGTGCGGGATTGCGCCGCAGTTGATCGCGACAAACGGCGCGTTGCGCCGCGCGCTCATCCGATGCACCGCCTCGGCGCAAAGTTCCTTGCCGGTACCGCTCTCGCCGGTGATGAAGACCGTCGCCTTGCTGTCGGCGACCGAATCGATGGTCCGGTAGACCGCCTGCATCCGGGGAGACGAGCCGATGAAGCCGCAGTATTCGCGGCGGTCGAGCCCTTCCTTCAGGCTCTCGACCATCTCGCTCAGGCGCTGCCGCTCGACCGCGTTGCGCAGCGTGAAGACCATGCGCTCGGCATTGAACGGCTTGACCAGGAAATCGAAGGCGCCGGCTCGCATCGCTTCCACGGCCACGTTGATCGAACCGTGCGCGGTGATCACCACGACCGAGCACGGCAGCTTGCGGGTCTGCACGTGCTTCAGTATATCGAGGCCGTCCATGTCCGGTAGCTTGAGGTCGAGCAGGATCGCCTGCGGCGTGCGCTGCTCCAGGAAAGCCAGCGCGGCCGCGCCGGTTTCCCCGTGCACAACCTCGTAAGGCTCGCCTTTCAGATACTCCTGATACACCCGCGCGAGAGACAGCGTGTCTTCCACCAGGAGGACAGTCGGCGTGCTGCTATCGGCCATCAAACCATCGAGATTCCGGCCCGCCCCCGACGGGCCTCGACATGCCTATCGTTGCCGTATTCCATTGAGAAGAGCAAGGGAATCCCCGCCGCTCACCTGTTGGCGACGGGACGGGCCTAGCGGCCCGGCAGACGCGCTCCGGACAGGATGGCGCCGCGCATCACCGCCTCGCTCAGGTCGCACTCGGCGAGAAAGGCCCGGGTCAGGTTGGCCTCGGAGAGATCCGCGCCCCGGAGCAGTGCGCCCTGCAGGTTGGCGTTGGTCAGGTCGGCCTTCACCAGCGAGGCACCCGCGAGATTCGCTGACCAGAACCGCCCGGTCGCGGTGCCGTCGGGGCGTTTCAGTTCGATCTTCCCGACGTTGCTGTCGTGCATCACGGCGCCGTCGAGGCGAGCCCTCTTCAGGTCGGCTCCGCCCAAGTCCGCACGCGTGAGGTTGGCGCGTGTCAGGTTGGCGCCGGACAGCGAAGACAGCATGAACAGGCTGTCGCAAAGCGTCGCACCCTCGAGGTTCACGTCGCTGAGGTCGGCACCCGAAAGGTCGACGCCGGACAGGTCGACGCCGGACAGGTCCTGGCCGGCAAGGACGGCGCGCTGTCCCTCCTTGCCGTTACTGTCGATCCAGCGGTCGTGCAGGCGCAATGCCTCGCGCAGGTCCGGCGCAAGCCGCTCGGGATTGCGCAGCAGGATGGCGTCCTGGAGGTTCGCCCCATCGAGGATAGTGCCTTCCAGCACGGCGCGGCGCAGGTTCGCGCCGCGGAGGTCGGTGTTCTTCAGGTTGGCGCGGCTGAGGTTGGCGCCGGTCAGGTTGGCCCCTTTTAGCTGGGCCGATTCCAGGACCGCATCCGACAGATCGGCTCCGGACAGGTCGGTGGCGTAAAGCGACGCGCCGGTGAGGTCCGCCTGGGCAAGCTGCGCCTTGCGCATCACCGCCCGGTCGAGATCGGCGCTGGTGAGGTCCGCGTTGGTAACGACGACGGTCGGGATGTCGCCGCGGTACTCCGTCAGGATCGCGTGCCGCAGGTCGCATTCCCGCAGATCGGCATCGGTCAGCTTCGCACGGTGCAGCACGCCGCCCCGAACGTCGGCGCGAAACAGCTTCACGCCGGTCAGATCGGCCTGCTCCAGCTTCACGCCAAGCAGATCCGCGTAGCTGAGATCCGATTCCGCGAGCGTCGAGCGTGTCAAATTGGCACGCGAGAACGTCGCATATTGCAAATTGGCCTTGATGAGCTTCAGGCCGGTCAGGTCCTGTTCGCTGAAGTCGGCGCGGTCGCCTTCGCCATCACCGCCCAGATAGCGTTGATGCGCCTTATAGATTTCAACGAAGTCGTCCGGACTCATCCGACTGTTCCCGGTTGTGCAACCGTCACGGTAAACACCGTCTGTATCGTTTGGGTGTGACGGCCATCGTTCTGGCGAAATTCTTTACATTTTTCGTGCCAGTTTTCCGGAAGTATTCCTACTCGGCCGCCCGGAAGCCGGTCGACTTGGCCGGTGCGATCCGCTCGCTGCGCACCGTGTGCGCCTCCAGCACCTTCTCGTCGACCACGGGACGGTACCCCTTCGGCAGGACCATGTCGCCCTTGTCGAATGGCAGCGGATCGGCGAACAGCCGCGCTTTCGGCTTGAGGTAGCCGTTGAACTCGCCGGCGTTGTCGATCGCCACCCGCGCGACGCAGCCTTCCAGCCAGCAGTTCAACTCGGTCGAGGTGCCGTCCCCGAGTACACGTGTGAGGTCGTTCGACGCGATCCGGTCCAGGCCCTCCTTCAGCAGGTCCATGGAGCCGAACTTCTTCAACTTGAGCTTGACGAAGCCGACGCCCTTCATCCGGCCGGCGCGGTCGATATCCGACAGGCCGTAGATCGATTCGTCCATCATCACCGGCACCCTGGACACCTCCGCGACGGCGGCGTTGGCGGCCCAGTCCTTGGAGTCGCAGGGCTGCTCGAAGAGCTGCACACCCTCCGGGTCGAGATTCGCGGCAAAGCGCCGGCCGTCCTCGGCACTGAAGGCGCGGTTCGCGTCGAGGCGGATCTGCGCGCGTCCGGCGACAGCCTTCTGCACCGCCGCGAGCTTCGCCAGATCGGCATCGACGTCGAAGCCCACCTTGAGCTTGAGGGTCCGGAAGCCCTTCCCAAGCAGTTCCTCGATCTCGTCCGGGACGGCATCGACGGTCTTGGCGCCGATAGGCTCCAGCAACGGCAGGCGCGTCTCCTCGGGAATGTCGAGCAGCGGATGCCATTCCAGCATGTCGATGCAGGTCAGCAGTGCCGTGGCCGCGCAGGGGCTCTCGGCGATCACCTCCGGCGGCAGCACCGCGCGTGCCTCGTCGGTCGTCTTGCCGAGCATCGAGGCGGCGTGCTGCAGCGCGTAGGCCCAGCCGCCTTCGATGGTCTCGTGGCTGTAGCCCGGCGAGATGTGCCCTTCGCCCCAGGCGACGCGCCCGTCCTCGTCGCGCATGACGACGATGATCGGGTCGAAGTCCTCGTAGACCCGGTAGGAGACCCGGTACGGCTTGGTCAGCGGAAACTTCGCGAGCCTGACGACGATTTCCGAGATCTTCATTCCGGTCTCCTCCCGATCGACTTTGCGTAGTGTCTGTAACAATAGCCGCTGACGCGCGGCAAGGGCATGATATTCCCTTGAAACAAGCCGGCTGGAGGCAGGCATAGACATCGCCACTCCCGAACGTCAGGTGCCGGCGTCCGGCACCTGCAACCTGGACCACATCGGCTATTTCGTCGCGGATATGGAAGCGGCGGCGGCGGCGCTGGAACGGCTGGGTTTCAGCCTGTCGCCGTTCACCCGCCAGTACAACCGGTCGGCGCCCGATACCCCACCCGCTCCTGCCGGAACCGGCAACCGGCTGATCGTCCTGGAAGAAGGCTATATCGAGGTTCTGGCTCCCACCGGCGAGGACACCCCGGTCGCTCGCCAATTGCATGCCGCCCTCGAGAAATACCCCGGCCTGCACCTCATCGCCTTCGGTTCGGGCGATGCGGACGGACACCACGCTCACCTGGAATCCGCCGGTTTCGCACCCCAGCCGGTCGTCGACCTGCGGCGAACCGTGGACGGCCCCGAGGGCATGCCGGCGCAAGTGCGCTTCCGGGTCGTTCGCGTGTCGCCGGGGGCGATGCCGGAGGGGCGCGTGCAATTCTGCCAGCACATGACGCCCGGGCAGGTCTGGCGCTCCGACTGGATGGCGCATCCGAACGGCGCGACGGCGCTCGATGGCGTGGTGGTCTGCGAGGAAAATCCCTCTGAGGCGGCCGGCCGGTTCGCTCGCTTCACCGGAATCGCGGCGTCTCCTCTGGCGGATGACTGGCGGCTGCGAACCGGGCGGGGCGTGGTAGACCTGCTCGACATCGCGGCATTCCGCGCCGCCTTCGCCGGTCTCGGAGTACCCGCCCTGCCATGCATCGCGGCGTTGCGGCTGCGCTGCCGGTCCCTTCCGGCCACCACCCGGTGTCTTGAAGCGCGCGGCGTCCGTTGTTTCGGGACGCGAGCGGGTCTGGTCGTGCCCCCCGCGGAAGCACTCGGCGCGACGTTATTGTTCTCGGAGTCCGCGCCCTAGCCGATCCGGAAGCGCGCGATAGTATCGTCGCGCAGTTCGACGCCGAGCCCCGGCTTCTCCGGCACGGACACGCGCCCGTCCACCGGCACGATGGGCTCGACCGCGAGGTCGGTGCGCAGCGGCTGCTCCATCACGTTGTATTCGAGGTACGGGCAGTCGGTGAGCGTCGCGATGAAGTGCAGCGTCGCGGCGATCAGGATGTCGGAACTCCAGCAGTGCGGGATCACGCGCGTGCCGCGAAGCTCGGCCAGCGCCGCGATCCGCATGCACTCCGTCAACCCGCCCGCGCGGGCCACGTCCGGCTGGATGATCGGCAGGTCGCCGCGCTCGATCAGGTCGCGAAAGCCGAACCGGGTCGATTCCTTCTCGCCGGTGGCGATCGGCGTCGGCGACGCCGCGACGAGCCGACGCCAGCCATCGAAGTCGTCCGGCGATAGCGGCTCCTCCAGGAAGAACACGCGCTGCTCCGCAAGCGCCTGGCCGAGGCGGATCGCCTCCTTCAGCGGCACCGGCAGGCCCATGTCGACCATGATGTCGACGTCCGGCCCCAGCGCGTCGCGCAGCCGGGCGAAGCGGGCGATATCGCCATCGGTATCGCCGCCGAGCGTACCCCAGCCGAACTTCACCGCCCCGTATCCGCGCCCGACGAGTTCCTGCGCCCGCTCGATTTCGGCTTCGGGCGTGTCCCGTACAAGGTCGCTGGCGTAGACGTCGACCTGCTTCTGCCGCGCGCCGCCGAGCAGCCGATAGACGGGCTGCCCCGTCGCCTTGCCGAGCAGATCCCACAACGCGATGTCGATGCCGCTGATGGCATGGATGCCGAGGCCGCGCCGTCCGTAGGTCTGGCTGAAGTGATACATCCGGTCCCACAGCCGGTTGATGTCGCGCGGGTCCTCCCCGACCAGCAGGCCTTTCAGCCCCTGGGCGGAGATATGCGAACTCGGCGTGTCGATGATCGCCTTGGCGGCGTAGGGATTAGTGTGCACCTCGCCGATTCCGGTGAGGCCCTCATCGGTGTGCACCCGGACGATCAGGATGTCCTGCAGCGCGTCACCGATCAGCTGCACGTCGGGCAGCCGCAGGATGAACGATTCGATGTCGGTGATGCGCATGGTTGTCTCCCGTGGTGCCGACGTGGGTTGCGGCCGTTTTAACCCCCTGCCGTTCTAACCGCGATCCCCATCTGTTAAGGTGCCGCGCCGTTCAGGAGGAGACGCAGAATGACCGATACCGCCACTCTCATCGAGGTCGGACCGCGCGACGGATTCCAGCCCGAAGCGAAGTTCATCCCTACCGATCTCAAGCTCGAGATCATCGAAGGGCTGGCGGACGCGGGCCTGAAGCGCATCCAGGCGACATCGTTCGTGCATCCGAAATACGTGCCACAGATGGCGGACGCCGAGGAGGTCTGCGCGCGGCTCGACCGGGGCAAGGGCGTCACCTACACCGGGCTGGCGCTGAACGGAAAGGGCGTGGAGCGCGCCGCCGCCGCGGGCGTCACCCATATCGAACTGTCGATGTCGGCCAGCGACACGCACCAGCGGAAGAACGCCCGCCGCAGCCGGACCGAATCGATCGCCGCCTACCGCGACATGTTCGCGCTGGCGCGCGACAAGGGGCTCAGCGTCCGGTCCGGCGTCATGTGCTGCTTCGGCTGCGTCGACGAGGGACATGTGCCACCGCGCCAGGTGCTCGAGATCGCCGAGCTCTATGCCGAACTTGGCGCCGACGAGATCACCATCTCGGATTCAACCGGCATGGGTCATCCGAAGCAGGTGAAGGCGCTGCTCGGCGACCTGCGGAAGGCTGTCGGCGATATCCCGATGGTGATGCACCTGCACGACACGCACGGACGCGGGCTCGCCAACGTCGTCGCCTCCGTGGAAGCTGGCGTAACCGCCTTCGACACCGCTCTCGGCGGCATGGGCGGCTGCCCGTTCATCGAGGGTGCGACCGGCAACATCCCGACCGAGGATACCGCGGAGCTGCTGCACGGCCTGGGCCTCGAGACGGGAGTCGACCTCCACCGCGTCGCGCCGCTTTCGGTTCGCATGGAGGAATTCCTCGGCAAGCCGCTGTCGGGCAAGCTGTATCGGCTGCTGGTCGCAGGCAACGCCGACACCGGCCTCCGCGCCGCTTCCTGATTTTCCTTTCCCGCCGTGCCAGCGTGCGGTCGACGCCGCGCGCCGGGACGGTTCGTCCCTGACTCCGGAGCAAGAGATGGCCGAGCGAAGCACCCCCGACCGATTCACCAGCAGCTTCGATGAGACCTGGGACGTCGTCGTGGTCGGTTACGGCTTCGCCGGCGCGGCGGCAGCAATGGCCGCGCACGATGCCGGGGCGAAGGTCCTGCTGGTGGAGAAGATGGCCGATCCCGGCGGCATCTCGATATGCTCCGGCGGCGGAATGCGCCTCGCGCACGATCCCGAGCAGGCATTCCAGTACCTCAAGGCACAGGCGGCCGGCACGACGCCGGACGACATCTTGCGTACCTTCGTCGACGGCATGATGGGGCTGGAGGAATACTGGGAGGGACTGGCGAGGGTCAGCGACGCCAGGCTGCTGCGCCGCGAACGCGAGGCCAACTACCCCCTCCCCGGCTACAGGACTTTCTACTTCATCGAGGTCGACTCCATTCCCGGATTCGACGCGGAGCGCGACTATCCGCATGCCCGGGCGCGCGCCGGCGGACCGAAGATCTTCCGCGTGCTGGAAGACAACGTCCGCGAGCGCGGTATCGAGGTGCGGCTGTCGACCCCGGCGCTGCGGCTGATCACCGACGACGGAAACGCCGTTCGCGGCATCTGGATCGAGCACAAAGGCCGGCGGCGCGCGGTCAAGGCGCGCAAGGGCGTCATCCTCGCCTGCGGCGGCTTCGAGAACGACGACGAGATGAAGAAGCAGTTCTGGCAGCTGAAGCCGGTGTTCTATGCGACCGGCCGCGGCAACACCGGCGACGGCATCCGGATGGCACAGGATCTCGGCGCCGACCTCTGGCATATGTGGCATTTCCACGGGTCGTACGGTATCCGCCACCATGACCCGTCCTATCCCTTCGCCATCCGCATGAAGCGGCTGCCCGACTGGACGCCGGGCAGCGACCCGATGAACGTGCAGATGGCCTGGATACTGCTGTCGAAGAACGGCAAGCGGTTCATGAACGAGTGTCCGCCCTACGCCCAGGACACCAGCCACCGGCCGATCGATCATTTCGAGCCGATCGACCAGGACTACCCCTACATCCCGGCCTTCGCCGTGATCGACGAGGAAGGGCGAAAGATGTATCCGCTCGCCCAGACCGTCTTCAACGACCGCGACGTGCCGTACTACACCTGGAGCGACGACAACCTGAAGGAACTCGAGAACGGCATGCTGAAGAAGGCGGACACGGTGGAGGACGTCGCCGCCATCATCGGCTGCGACGCGGCCGCGGTGCAGGCTTCGCTCGACTGCTGGAACGCGCTGTGCGACGGCGGCGCGGACAGCGACTTCCGCCGGCCTTCCGGCAGCATGACGCCGGTGCGTACCCCGCCCTATTATGTGGCCGAGGTCTGGCCGGTGGTCTCCAACACCCAGGGAGGCCCGCGCCACGACACGCGCCAGCGCGTGCTCAACAGCTTCAGCGAGCCGATCCCGCGGCTCTACGAGGCCGGCGAGTGCGGCAGCATCTGGGGCCACCTGTACATGACCGGCGGCAACCTGTCTGAATGCTTCATCACCGGGCGGATCTCCGGCGCCGAGGCGGCGGCGTTGCCCGACTGGGACGCGGATTAGCCGCCGACCGTCACCTCCAGCAAGTCCTCGGCCCAGACGAGGCGGCCGCCGTAGATGGCCGCCATGTCGGCCATCAATTCGTCGCGGCGGCGCTCCATGCCGGGGTTGATGTGCGTCGGGACCAGTGTCTTCACGCCGCAATCCTGCGCAAGCCACGCCAGCGCCTTATGGGGCATCGCGGATGCGCCCGACATCGGCGCGGCCTCCTCGCCGCTGATGTTGGCGCACATGTGCAGCAGCACGTCGGCACCGCGAGCGAGTTCGCGCATCGATTCGCAGGGGCCGGAGTCGCCCGAATAGACCAGCACGCCATCAGGCGTCTCCAGCCGGCAGGCCAGGCAGGTCAGGTACGGCTGGGCGTGCGGTACCTCGGCGACGGTCACGGACCAGTCGCCCTCCGCCACACGGTCGCCCGCACCGATCTCGGTCACGTCGCAGGTCAGCCAGCGGCGGCTACCCTCACCGCCGCGTCCCTTGAATATCTCGACGCTCATCGGATGGTTGATACGGGCACGAAGGTCCGGTGAAAACGCTCCCTGCGGTCCGAACAGCCGGGCAAGGAACGTCCTCGTGCCCGGTGGACCGAAGACGCGCAGCGCCGGCACGCGGTGGTCCGCCTGGTCCCAGCGGCTGAGCATGAGCCGCGGCACGTCGCAACAGTGGTCGTAGTGCAGGTGCGTCAGGAACAGGACGTCGACGCCGGCTGCCGAGCCGCCCGAATCGAGCAGCCGCTGATGCGATCCGTGGCCGTGGTCGAACAGCAGCGTCTGCCCGTTCGTCTCGACCAGGTAGCTGGAGCCGACGCGCGAGGACGAGGGCACCGGGTTGCCCGTGCCGAGCAGGCGAAGCGTCGTGCTCATTCGCTGTGGTCCGGTCCGGCGACGGCGATCGCCTCGATCTCCACCAGCAGGTCGTCGCGCGCCAGCCCGGCGACCGTCACCACCGTCGAGGCGGCGAGTCGGCCTTCCAGGACGACGTCCCGCACCTCCCGATAGGCAGCGATATCCGACCGTCGCGTCAGGTACGTGTTGATCTTCATCACGTTGTCGATCGTCATCCCGGCCGCGCGCAGCACGGCGAGGACATTGTCGAAGGCCAGGCGGCACTGCGCGGGAAAGTCCGGCGGGGTCGAGCCGTCCTTCGCCACGCCGAGCTGACCCGACACGAACAGCATGCGGTGGGCACGCGGAATCTCTACGCCGTGCGCATAGGCGCTGAACGGCGGGACGACGGCTTCGGGGTTGTGCACAATGCGTCGCATGGTATGTGGTCCTTCCCTCCCGCAACGACTGTCGAGCCATGACACCTGACATCAGCGAGAAGACACTACTGACCGAGGCGGTCGTGCGGAAGGCGCGTGCCGTCGGTTTCGAGGATCTCCCGCGGGAAACACTGGAGGCGGCCCGGCAGCTCGTGCTGGATGGAATCGCCGTTGCCGCGGTCGGCTCCAGGCAGACCGGCCCCAAGCTGCTGGCCGAGCACTATGCGGAACTTGGCGGGAAGCACGAGGCCACGCTGATCGGCTTCGGCGGCATGGCCAACGTGTTGCAGGCGGCTGCCGTGAACGGCGCTTCGATGCATGTCCTCGACTACGAGCCGATGTGGAGCCCGGCCAACCACCAGCTTTCAACCACCCTCCCGGCGGTGCTCGCGCTGGCCGAGCAGCGGGGAGCCGGCGGCCGCGATGTCGTGCTCGCGCTGATCAAGGGGATCGAGTTGCAGGGCATGATCCGTGCCGCCTCGCGGCAGTACGAGCCGCGCATGCTGAAGTTCCACCCGCCGGGAATGACCGGAGCCCTGGGCAGTGCCATGGCCTCGGCTCACATCATGGGTCTCGACGAGGAACGGACCCGGCACGCGCTCGGCATCGCCGGATCGCGGGCCGGCGGCCTGCTAGCCAACGCCGGAACCATGACGAAGGCGACGCACTGCGGTCTGGCCACCGCGCATGGCGCCGACGCGGCGTTGCTGGCGGAACGTGGATTCACCGCCCGCACCGACATCATCGAGGCGACGCTGGGCTATGCCGAGAGCTTCTGCCCGGAATTCGACCCGGCACTGTTCGACGGCTACCGGCCGCCCTTCCGCGTGGTCGAGCCCGGCTACGCGATCAAGCTGTATCCCGCACAGTACGGCACCCATTTCGTCATCACCGCGGCACGGGCGCTGCACCCCCGGATTGAGGACGTCGCGCAGGTCGACAGCATCGCCGTGACCGCGCCGGTGATGCCTTACATCGACAAGCCGGCACCCGGCAGCGGCCTGGAGGGCAAGTTCAGCCTGCAGTACACCACTGCCTGCGGCCTGCTCGACGGCGATGTCGGGGTCGCCAGCTTCACCGACGAGCGCCGGTTCGCCCCTGACATGGAGATGCTGCTGCCGAAGATCCGGCTGCGCATGGACGACATGATACCCGCCCACTTCGAGGGCATGAACGTGGTCGTCGAGGTATCTATGGGCGATGGCCGGACGCTGACGGAGCGCTGCGACGGCCCGCCGGGGCCATGGGGTGCGGAGCCGGTGACCCGAGAGCGGCACCTCGGAAAGGTGAACGACTGTCTCGCCGCCCGCTTCGATCGCGCCACCGCAGACGAGATCACGCATCAGGCCGGCCGGATCGATGAACTCGACCCGGCGGGGGTTGCGCTCCTGATGGCGCTGTTGCGCCGCGCGTAGCCCTACTCGTCTATGTGGTCGCTCGGACGCCGCTGGTTTCCGCCAGCGGTTGCGCGAGCTTCCTGTGCGGAATTCCGCTCCTTCGCGTCCTGCTCCTCAATATGCGCGATACGCTCCATAACCTGCAGCTTGGCCGAGAGGTAGGTAAGGATTACCGCCGCGAGCGCGAGACAGATGGCAAGCGGGCTCGTGAACAGTGCATGGAACAGGCTGCCCTGCTCGATCAGCAGCGCGCGGCGGATGTTCTGCTCCATCAGAGGCGTCACCATGTAGGTAACCACCAGCGGCGCCTCCGGCACGCCGAAGATGCGCAGGAAGAAGCCGACGAAGCCGAAGAACAGCATCACGTAGACGTCGGTGAACTCGCCCCGGTACACGAAGGAGCCGACGATCGCCATCATCATCACCAGCGGGATCAGCATCTCCCTCGGTAACTGGCCGAGACGGGCGTAGAGCAGACCGAAGACGCGTCCGATGACCAGGTTGAACGCGTTGCCCAGCATCAGGATCATGAACAGCGAGTAGACGATCTCCGGATAGAGGCTGAAGAAGCGCGGGTTGGGATCGGCGCCCTGCAGCGTCAGCGCGGCGCCGATCAACGCCGCCGCCGACGAGCCCGGGATACCGAAAGCGAGCAGCGGGATCAGCGTCGGGCCGACGGTGGCGTTATTGCCCGCTTCGGCCGCGGCGATGCCCTCGATGCGCCCGGTGCCGATCTTCTTCTCCGGGGATACCTGCTTCGCCACGCTGTAGGAGACGAAGGCTGCGACGGTGGCGCCCAGCCCCGGCAGCGCACCGATAATGGTGCCGCAGCCGAAGCCTATGACCATTTCCTTCCAGCAGGACCGGAATTCGGCGAAGGTGAGGCCCTCGCTCCCCTTGTTGAACATCGCCTTGATACGCTCCTGCATGTCTCCCATGCTCTTGCGCTCGATGAACAGCTTGAGGGACTCCTCGAGCATTCGCGACATCGCGAAGATTCCGATGATCAGCGGCACGAGCTGCACGCCCTCGTTCAGCCACCAGATGCCAAAGGTCACGCGCTCCACATAGGCCACAGGGTCGGTGCCCACGGTGCCGATGAACAGGCCGATCGCCGCGCTCAGCATCCCCTTCGCCAGGTGGGCGCCGCTCAACGCGCCGAGCAGGGCGACGGCGAGCACCATCAGCCAGAACTTCTCGGAAGGCCCGAACTTCAGCGCGACGATAGCAAGCAGCGGCGCGGCGATGATGGTGACCACATCGCTGAGGAAGTCCGACGTGACGGAAGAGTAGAGGGCGACGAGGATCGCCTTCTTGCCCTTGCCCTTCTCCATCAGCTTGTAGCCGTCGTAGACGGTCGCCGCCGAGTCCGGCGCCCCCGGCGTCGCGAAGCTGATGGCCGAGATCGACCCGCCCCAGATCGATCCCTTGTAGAGGCCGATCAGCAGACCCAGGGCGTTCGCGGTGTCCATGCCGAAGGTGAGCGGCAGGAACAAGGCGAGTCCGGTCGAGGTGGTAAGGCCCGGCATGGCGCCCACGCCGACGCCGAGCGTCACACCCAGCGCCAGCCACATGAGTGTCTCGGGCCGGAGGACGAGTGCGAGAGCTTCCTGGAATGCGAAGGCGTCGAAAACCACGGGGTTATCCTCTCTCCTGCAGATCGCCGATTGGAGCGGTTGTCAGCCCCCGCCGCCGGCCCATTCGGGCACCAGCGCAAGCGGAACCCCCACGATTGTGAAAAGCGCGTAGACGCCGAAGGTCATACCCACGGCGAACATCAACGCATTACGGACCGGGCGTACCCCGGAGACGAAGAGCATCGTCGAGAGGTAGACCACGCCGGCAGCGCCGAAGCCGATGTAATGAATGAGCTGTATGAAGATGAATCCGGCGGCGACGGAAGCGGTGACGAAGACAAGCCCCTTGCCGGTGAGATCCCCCAGTTCCTCGATTTCACGATTGCGGAACCTGTCGAACACCATCACGGCGGAGCAGATTATGCAGGCGCCGGCGCCGATCATCGGAAACGTGCCCAGGTAGAACCCGTCCCGCAGAACCCGGAAACTGTCGGCACCCAGCATGATGTAGAGCAACAGGAGGACGAAAATACCGCCAACCAGGAGGCCGACGCCCCTGTTGGTCCGATAGAGCGGTAGTTCTCGGTCAGACTGGTTCCGATCGGTCACGCCCGCACCTCGTTCGGCTCTGTCGTCATGGCAGACTATCCTCGCAAAGCGGCCCGGGTCCGGCTAAGCGGGGCCCGGGCCGATATGGCGGGATCAGTTCATGCTACTGGAGCAGCGACGCAGCGTTGGTGAACTTCTTCACCCCCGCAGTGTACTTTTTCTGCGCCTCGTCCATCGGAGAGAAGATGACCTCTTCGTTGATGCGCTCGACAAGCGACAGGACCGACTTGTCTTTCAGCAGACTGCCCACGCTGTCCGAGATCTGCTTGCAGATGGCATCCGGCGTGTCCGGATGTACTCCGACCCAGCGCGGGAAGCTGAGGCCATCGACACCGAACTCGCTCGCGGCAGGTGTCTCGCTACCGACCAGCTCCGTCATGCCCTCCGGATTGCCGAGGTCGCTGGTATTGGCCAGGACGACCGCCTGGGCGGGCGCGAAGCCGGCCGCCACGGTACCCGTGCCGGCGCCGAGATCGACGTGGCCACCAAGGAAATCCGCCATGGCCTGCCCGGTGCCGTCATAGCTGACGTAGGTCAGGTTGGCGCCGAGTTGGCTCCAGAAATTGGCCTGGCCAAGCAGGTGCGACTGGGTGCCAGCCAATGTGATCTGCTCGCCGGCCTTCGATGCCTTCACCACGTCGTCGACGCTCTGGTACTTGCTGTCCTTCAGCGCCATCACGTACGAGCGGAAGGAACTGACGAAGGCACAGATCTTGATGTCCTTGGCCGGATCGATCGCTGGTTTGGTCTCCAGCGCCAACGCGATCACCGGCGTAGAGCTGTTCATCAGGATCGTGTGACCGTCGGCCGGACTATCGAGCAACGCTTTCCAACCGGCGATGCCGGAGCCGCCGGGACGATTGCGGACGTGCCAGCCATGGCCGTCGAAATGGTCAGGCGCCGAACTCGACATGATGCGCGACCAGCGGTCGGTGCCGCCGCCGGCACCGAACGGCACGATCCAGGTGATCGTCTTGTTCGGCCAGTCGCTCTGGGCCTGCGCCGAGGACACCGCCCCCGCCGAGAGGAAGGCAACGGCGGCCGCCGCGCCCAGGATCTTTGTGGAAATGTGCATTACTGCCTCTCCTATGGTTTTCGCTTCCCGTTTCCCTGCCCGGCTTGGCGTCTTCGGCCTGTTGGTGGCCCGGGTGGGAAAGTCGGCCTGAATTAAACATCCGAATACGTACAGTCAACAGTGAGCACTTTGCCCGCCCGCAGAAACCCGAGTCCGGATGCAAAAAGTCGTGTTTATCGAAGCGGATGCCCTTTACCGCGCAACCGATCGGCTAATTCAGCATGTCCGCAGCCTTGCGGAATTTAGTGACCGCTGATTCGTATTTTTGCACGCCACCAGCGTCACCGCGGCAGCCGCGCCAGGAATCCTCGAAGAAATTTGCATCGCTGCCATTCTCCCTGGACTGAACTTCCCTTCCTGCGGCCCGTCCGGCGGAGCCGTTGCCGGCCATCTCACCTTTCACGGAACGGGCGATTTGGGCGAGACTACAACATCCGCGGGATCAGGAATCAACCGTCACTGTGGAATTATCTGGCGCCAAAGCCCCAGAAAAGGCCGAACCCAGCGGATTCTCTGCGGCACAGGGCACTGTTGACACATATTGAACACGGCCTTTCCCGACCGCCACTCCCTATCTCCAGGCGCTCAGATCACGAACGATGCCGCATAGTCTGCCATGTCGTAGCAGCTATCGAGCGACCATGTCGCGGCAATGGCCTGGTCGATCTGCCGGGGCGATAACAGTCCCTTCGCGAGACGGCGGAACTTGGCCTCGATCTGCACGTCCGAGAGCGGGTTCTCCGGGTGTCCCGGCGGGCACTCGCAGACGGACTCGTGGACGCTTCCGTCCCTCATCGTCACCTTCACCGCCGTTCCGAACTTCTCCGGCAGCAACGCCGTCAGGGCCGGATCGACGGTAAGTTCGACCTTCGCCATCAGGTCACGCACCCGCGGGTCGGCAAGCCGCTCCTCGGTGTACTGCTCGGGTCCGCAGTCGCCGTCGATCATCGCTACCGCGATGCAGTACGGGAAGCTGTGGTCCGCGGTCTCCTTGTCCTTGGGCTGCAGCTTCTTCGGATCCCAGGACGGTTTGCGGAAGGCATAGTCGTGGAACCGCGCCTCGACATGCAGGACCTCGTCCGGATCGATGCGTCCTTCCCGCGCCACGTCTATGGCCGCCTGTACAGAAGACTGCGTCATCATCTCCGCCTCGTAAGGCTTGATGCAGGTGTCCTCGATCTTGAAACGACCGCCATGCGGCGCCAGCAGCCCATCCAGGTCCACTTCCCCCGCCACCACGGGAATCCAGCCGAACTTGCCCTCGAACGCCTCCTCCGGACCGCTCAGCCCGGCCCGGGCGAGCAACGCCGCCTCGACACCGCCCTTGGCGATCGCTGCCTCGGCTGTCGCCTTCATCATCGGGATGTTGCCCCTCTGCGACTGCGTCAGCGTGTTGTTGTGGCTGCCGGCGATCGCCATGGCGTTGGCGGTGCCGAGCGCGTCCAGACCCATCAGATGGGCCGAGAGGGCAGCACTCGAGAAGGCCATGTTCGTGGCATGGTGCCAGCCGCGCTCCCACAGGTTCGGCACCCCGGCATGGTCGACCAGCCGAAGCTGCACCTCATAGCCGATGACGAAGCCGAGCAGCAGCGCCTTGCCGTCCAGTCCCTCGCTCTCGGCCACGGCCAGCGCGGCCGCTAGATTGCCGCTGGCGTGCGACGGGTCGCGGCGGAAGTAATAGTCGTTCCAGTCGAGAAAGCGGATCGCGGTTCCGTTGGCGAGGGTGGCATGCGTGGCGGAGGTCCGCTCCGCACTGCCGTAGACCGTGGCGGTCGGGTTGCCCCCCAGTTCCCTCAGCGTCTGCCGCACGATCTTCGCCGGACGGCTGGTGTAGCCGCCGAGCAGGCAGGCCATGCTGTCGAGCACCATCCTCTTCGCCTGGTGCACCGTCCTTTCGGGCAGATCCGCGTAGCCTATGCCCAGAACGAGTTCCGCCAAGCGGTCGCGCACGTAGCTTTCGCTCATCTCACCTAACGTCCCTTCCCGTGATAATATTGTTGCCGGTCATATCCACGCAGGATGCCGACATGCCAGACCGTCCCGACGACCTTGGTCCACCCCTTCTGCACACCGACTTCGTCCAGGGGCTGGATGAGGACATCCGGCAGATCAACCGGGAGACCATCTCCCGGCACATTCCGGAAATCAACCGCGATACCGTGCTCGCCCTGGCCCGTACGGTGGCTGAATTGCGGGCCCGCTACCTCGGTGTGGCGCTGCTGCACCTACGCCCCGGTGATTCGCGGCATCCTCCGGAAGATTCGCGGGTGCGCGAGATCGCCGAGCGCCGCAGGCAGTACGAGGAGTCCGTGCACGCGTTCAACGCGCTGACACGGGCGATCGCCCGCGGCTACGTCGAGATGCCGGAGCTGGCGGAACGGCAGTGAGCAGCCCCGCCGCCCAGGCAGCGGACGCCGGAATCGCCGGCATCCGGGACTGTCTCGCCCGGAACAGGGCCGAGGAGGCCGCCACGCTGTGCCGGGCGGCGCTGGAGGATGCGGGCAACGTTGGCGATGCCCATCGCCCCGACCTGCTCGGCCTTCTGGGATATGCCCTGTCACAGGCCGGCGACCGCGAAGGGGCCATCGAGGCGTTCCGCGAGGCGACGACCCGCAGTCCGGCGAACCCGGAACATCACGCCAATCTCGGTGCGGCCCTGGTCTCCGCCGACCGTACGGAAGAAGCCGCCACTGCCCTCGAGGTGGCGCTGCGACTGTTCCCGCACCACGCCAACGCGCTCTACAACCTCGGCCTGGTCCGGCAACGGCAATGGCGCCTCGAGGAGGCTGTACAGATGTACCGCCGGGCGATGGGTGCCGGACGCCAGGACTCCGACTGCGCGGTCAATCTGGGCATTGCCCTGAAGGATCTCGGCGCGGTCGATCTCGCGGTTCAGGTCTACCGCGACGCGCTGGCTGGCGAACCCGACAACGCCAACGCCCGCTACAATCTCGGCATCGCGCTGCTGCTGAACGGCGAGTTCGCGGAAGGCTGGCGGTCATACGAATCGCGCTGGCGGCAGACCCATTTCCGCTTCGCCCGCCGTGACCTCGCAGGGCCCGTGTGGGACGGACGCCCGATGGAGGGCCGCACCCTGCTGCTGCAGGGGGAGCAGGGCATGGGCGACGTTGTACAGTTCGCCCGCTATGCCGCCGTGGCCAAACAGGGTGGCGCGCGGGTGATCCTGCGATGCCGGCCGCGGCTGCTCGACCTGATGGCCGGGCTCGACGGCGCGGACATGGTCGTGAGCGAACGGCTCCCCGCCCCTGCCTACGATGCCTGGGCGCATCTGATGAGCCTGCCGCACATCCTCGGCACCACGCCCGCGACCGTTCCCGCGGCAACGCCCTATCTTCACCCCGACCAGGCGCGGGTCGCGTTCTGGCGCCGGCAGTTGCACAGCCTGAAGGGCGTCCGCATCGGCATCGGCTGGCAGGGCGATCCGGGCTACGCGGCCGACAGCCGCCGGTCGATCCCCCTGCCCGTGTTCGCCGCTCTGGCGCGCATCCCCGGCGTCGTGCTCGTCAGCCTGCAGAAGGGACCGGGCCGCAAGCAGATGCTACAGATCCCGCCGGACATGAACCTGATCGACCTCGGCCCCCGCCTCGACGAGGGCACCGGCGCCTTCGTCGATACCGCGGCCGTGATGCGCTCGCTCAACCTGATAGTCACCTCCGATACCGCGCTCGCGCATGTCGCGGGGGCGACCGGTCGGCCGGTCTGGCTCGGGCTGCCGCACATCCCCGACTGGCGCTGGATGCTGGGGCGTGAGGACAGCCCGTGGTATCCGACGATGCGGCTGTTCCGCCAGCCCGCCGCGGAGGACTGGGAGGCCGTCTTCGCGCGGATGGCCGAAAGGCTCCGCGCGGAGATCGTCGCCGGCAACATCCGGCGCAACGAGGACCATAACCACAACAAGCCAGGAGACGCCCGATGACCCCGCCCGACCTTGCCGATCACATCCTGACGGTGTTCGAGACGCACACCATGAACGACAAGCAGGAGGTCAAGTTCTCGCTCGTGATCTATACCGATATCATCCTGGTCGAGGACGATCCGCAGTTCGACGCCGGCCTGAAGAAGAAGATCGTGGACTTCGCGCTCGACCGCTTCGGGCGGAAGAAGTATGGATCACTGAAGCTGATCTCGACCCACAACCGCACCCTGCCCTGAGCGTCCCCGCCGGTCGACAGGCCGACCGCCCCCCTTCTCAGCAAGAGAGCCGCACCGAGCCGTGAGCATCCCCGCGCCCGTCACTGACCTCTACACCGTCTCCGTCAAGCCCGAGTGGATCGACCACAACGACCACATGAACGTCGCGTACTACACGCTGGCGTTCGACCTGCTGATCGACGAATGGCACGAGTATCTCGGCCTGGGGCCCGCCTACCGGAAGCAGGCCGGAGTCACGACGATGGCCGCCGAATGCCACATCATCTATGCCCGCGAGCTGCGTGTCGGCGATCCGCTGACCTTCACGTCGATGCTGCTCGACCACGACGAGAAGCGGATCCACTACTACCACGAGATGTTCCACGGCACGGAAGGCTACCTCGCCGCCACCTATGAGCAGGTGACGCTGCACATGAACACCGAACAGCGTCGCGTCGCGCCGATGGCGCCGGCGCTTTTCGACCGTCTCGCCGCGATCAAGAAGTCGCACGACACCCTACCCCGCCCGAAGGCGGTCGGCCGGGTGATGGGCGTGAAGGCGGGCCGGCCGCTCTAGCGTTCAGGGCTGGCGCGGCGCCGCGATCTCCTTGACCGGCTTGCCGGCGAGCCAGTTGACGATGTTCTCCACTGCCTGGCCAAAGTACAGGCGGTAGTTTTCCTCCGTGCCATAGCCGAGGTGCGGTGTGATCACCGTGTTCGGCATGCTGCGCAGCGGGTGGTCGGCCGGCAGCGGCTCGACGTCGAAGACGTCCAGGCCTGCACCGCCGATCCGCCGGTTCTTCAGCGCGTCGACCAGGGCCGCCTCGTCGACGATCGGGCCGCGCGAGGTGTTCACCAGATAGGCGGTCGGCTTCATCAGCCCGAGTTCGCGCGCGCCGACGAGGCCGCGGCTGCGGTCGCTGAGCACGAGGTGGATGCTGATCGCGTCGGCCTCCCGGAACAGCGCGTCCTTCTCGACCCGCCGGACGCCGACCTCGGCGCAGCGCTCATCGGTCAGGTTCTGGCTCCAGGCGATGACGTCCATGCGGAATGCCTTGCCGACTTCCGCCAGGCGCTGTCCGAGCTTGCCGAGACCGAGCACGCCGAGCGTGCGGCCCTCCAGCGTCTGCGTCAGGCCCAGGCTCCATTTTCCCTCGCGGGTGGCGCGATCCTCGACAGTGATGTTCTTGAACAGTGCCAGCAGCAGGCCCCATGCGAGTTCCGCCGTCGGCGAGCCGAAGGCGTCGGTGCCGCAAACCGTAATGCCCCGGTCCTTGCATGCCGCCTGGTCGATGGCGGCGTTGCGCCCGGCCGAGGTGATCAGCAGCTTGAGGTTAGGCAGACGCTCGATCAGGCTGCGCGAGAACAGCGTGCGCTCCCGCATGATGATCAGCACCTCGTAGGGCTGCAGCCGTTCGGCCAGCTTCGTCTCGTCCTTCACGTTGTCGCCGAACCGGTCAACCTTCGCGTCCTTCGGCAGCAGCGACCAGTCGGCCATCGACAGGGCGACGTCCTGATAGTCATCCAGAATGGCAATGCGGAGCATGGGTGCCTCCCTGTCAGTGTTACTTCGGCGGTTGCAGGATGCGGATCGGCTTGCCGTTGAGCCAGGCGAGGACATTCTCGCAGGCGCCGCCGTACCACAAGGTGTAGGTCTCGCGCGTGAAGCCGCCGGTGTGCGGCGTGACGACGATGTTCGGCATGTCGCGCAGCGGATGGTCGAGGGGCAGCGGCTCCTGGTCGTAGACGTCCAGGCCCGCCCCTGCGATGGCGCCGCTGCGCAGCGCGTCGACCAGCGCCGCCTCGTCGACCAGCGGCCCGCGCGACGTGTTGATGAGGCAGGCCGTCTTCTTCATCCGGGCTATGTCGTCGCGGCCGACGACGCCGCGCGTCCGGTCGCTCAGCACTATGTGCACTGACACGATGTCGGAGGTGGCGAAAAGCTCCTCCTTCGATACGCGCTTCACGCCCGCCTCGGCGGCCCGCTCGTCCGTGAGGTTCGGGCTCCACGCCACGACGTCCATCTCGAAGGCGAGGCCCACGCGCGCGACCTTCTTGCCGAGCTTGCCGAGCCCGACCAGCCCCAGCCGCTTGCCCAGCACCTCCCGGCCGATGGCGACGCCCCATTCGCCGGCGCGCATGCTGCGGTCCTCGAGCAGCAAATTCTTGTAGAGCGCGAGGATCAGCGCCCAGGTGTGTTCGGAGGTCGGACCGCTGCCCTGCAGGGTGTGGCACACCGGGATGCCGCGTTCGCGGCAGGCCTCGAAGTCGATCTTCCGGTTGCGCGCGCTGACGGTTATCAGCAGCTTCAGGTTCGGCAGGCTTTCGATGAGGTCGCGCGTGAAGGTTGTGCGTTCGCGGGTCAGGACGATAACGTCGTACGGCGCGCACCGCTCTATGATCGCGCGCTCTTCGTCGAGGTGGTCGTGGAAGAAGTCGACCGACG
The DNA here is from genome assembly GCA_040905765.1 of Acetobacterales bacterium. Taxonomy (GTDB): domain Bacteria; phylum Pseudomonadota; class Alphaproteobacteria; order JBBDQX01; family JBBDQX01; genus JBBDQX01. The sequence continues at coordinate 9,464 of JBBDQX010000139.1, read as the reverse complement.
CACCGTCCGGCAGACGGTCCCAGCCGCCAACCTCCGGCGCGATCTTCAGGTAGTCGTCGAGTACCGCGATCCGTGTCACCCCGCTTCTCCCCGATATTTTCGCTTACCCGGGTGATAGCCCGAGCCGCACGAAAGCTGCAAGCGGCGCTCGCCGCGGCGATCCTCGCCGGCTGCACTGGGGGGTCGCCGCTGTCCCCGCCGCCGGTGACGGCCGCCTGCATATCCGAGGCGGATCGACTGCCCCCCGGAACACCGTCCGCCATGCCGCCGGGACGAAGCGGTCGGACGGCTGCGACGATCTACCGCGATGCGTGGGGGATTCCCTCGGTCGTCGCGGACAACGATAGCGATACGATCCACGGCTTCGGTTATGCGCAAGGGGAGGACCACCTGCCCGAACTGCTGTTCCTCGTCCTGCAGATCCGTGGCGACCTGGCGGCGGCGTTCGGACCGGACTGCCTCGAGAGCGACCGGCGATTGCGCACGCTCGGCATCCATCGCGATGCCCGCGCCGGTCTCGGCAGTGTCGCGCCCGAGGTCCGCGAAACGGTTCTTTGGCCCTTTGCCGACGGCCTCAACGCCTACGCCGCGGACGCCCGCACCACGCTGCCCCGCTGGATGGCCGACGCGCTGCCGGTGACCGAGGCCGATATCCTCGCACTGCACGGCTTCTACGGGTTCGTGCTGGCGATGTCGAACGATGCCTGGCGCTACGGACAGCACGTTGCCATGGCGCCCTGGGGACGCAGCGGCGGCGCAAGACCGCTCGCCTCGAACGGCTTCGCGCTGGCCGGTTCCCGCACGGCATCCGGCCATCCGATCCTCGGCGCCAACCCGCACGTCTATCTCTACAGCCCGATGCTGATGACCGAGGCGCGCCTCAAGGGCGATCGGCTGGACATCCGCGGCTGGACGTTCCTCGGTCTTCCACTTTTCCTGTTCGGCCATACCTCGGACAGCGCCTGGGCGGTGACCATCGGCTACCCTGACAGCTTCGACCGCGCCTTCGTGGTCGGCGACGGCAACCGCTACATGCTCGACGGCCGCTGGCGTCCCTTCGAATTCCGGCCGGAACGCATCGACGTCCGCGGCGCCGGCCCTGTCGATCAAGGCGTGCTGGAAACGCCGCACGGACCGGTCATCGCGCGACTGCCGGACGGCAACCGCGTTGCGCTCGACTGGACGACGCGCAGCGAGACGGGGATGCCCGAGCAGCTCTGGCGCATGAACACGGCGACCAGCCGCGCGGAATTCGAGGGGGCGCTGTCGATGATGCAGTTCCCGAACTACGCCTTCATGCATGCCGATGCCGGTGGCGGCTTGCTCTATGCTTATCTCGGGCGCGTCTACCGGCGCGATCCCGGGTCCGTCGACGGCTCCGCCATCGGCTGCGGAACGATGCGGATCGACTGGTGGGAGGACAGCGCCGCGCCGGAGGAGCGTTGCGCCGCGCTGGCCCGCTACAACGGCGTGCTGCCGGGGATACCGGGATGGACGTCGGCGACCACCGGTCGCGAGATTTATCCCGACGGGGCCTTTCCGCGAGTGGCCGATCCGGCCTCAGGCTGGCTGCAGATGGCCAACACGCCGCCGTGGACGGCGACGGCCGGCCTGCCGAGGGAATGCGACGATGCGGGCGTGATCGTGCCCTGCGGCGACCGGCCGGCACTGAAGCAGAACCTGCGAGGCGAAGGATTCAGCGGGATCCTGGCGGAAACGTCCGCCGCCACTCTCGAGGCGGCGTCCGCCATTTATCTCGATGCCCGCGTCACCGGTGCGCGCTACGCCATGCGGGAGCGTCTGTGCCTCGACGGCACGGAAGCCACGCGAGGTACATGCGGCCTGCTTCCCGCCCTCGATCAGGCATGGGAGAAAATCGCCCCCCGCCTGCCGGCCGATCGGCACAAGCGACTCTCCGCGGCCGTCGATCTGCTCCGGGACTGGGACGGTACGGCGAGCGCCGACAGCCGGGCGATGCTGCTTTACCTCGGCTATGCCCACGCCATAGGGAGCGACCTCCGCGGCCACAGCGAGGCGGACGCGGACGAGCGTATCGCCGCTCTCGAGGCAGCCGCGGGCTTTGTCATAGAACGCTTCGGACAGCTCGATCCGCCCTGGCGATCCGTCAACATCCTGCGACGGCACCTGTCGCCGCTGAGGCGTGAAGGCCCACCGGCCGAGGCACCGGTGCCAGGTGCCCCGCAGTTCGTCGGAACCCTGCATGCTTACGAATCAGCCGGCTTCCTGCCATTGCAGCGACGCTTCGACGGCGGGCTTGCGGCAAATCCGGGCGAGGACGGCCGCGCGGACCCCGATTTCGGCACCGTCGCGCTGATGATGGTCGAACTCGACCCCGCAGGCGTGCGTGCACGCGCGGCGTCCGTCTACGGACAAAGCGAAGACCCTGCCTCGCCGCACTTCGCGGATCAGCTCGAACGGCTGATATCGCGCGGGAAACTACGCGATGCGCCATTCTCCGTCGAGGCAACCCGCGCCGCCGCGACGAGCGTGACCGTGTTGCACCGCTAGCCGAACAGGCCGCGCTGCACCGGCCGCGCCTGCTCCTCGCTGATCGGTTCGTGCAGCGCGGCATCGTCGTTGGCGACGGTGTTGACGCGCGCCGAGACCGGATAGGCCTTCAACTCCCCGTCCGGCAGGGGTTCCATCAGCCGGGCCGCCTCGGCCGACTCTCCCTCGAGCCATGCGGCCGTTGCGTCGTGCGGCAGCATCACCGGCATGCGGTGATGGATGTGTGCGATGGAGGCGGCGGCATCGGTGGTGACGATGGCGAACGATTCGATGCGCTCGCCCTGCGGGCCGGCCCAGCTATCCCATAGCCCGGCGAAGGCGAAAGGTATGCCGTCCGCGCGCCGGACCCGCCACGGCTGCTTCTCCCGCCCCTCGGCCTTCCATTCGTAGAACCCGTCCGCCGGCACCAGGCACCGGCGCTGGTGGAAGGCATCGCGGAAGGAAGGCTTGGTCCGCACGGTATCGGAACGGGCGTTGATGAGCAGCGGACCGTCGCCCGGCCCCTTCGACCACGACGGCACCAGCCCCCAGCGCAGCATGGCCAGCTGGCGTGCCCCGGCGCCAGTGAGCCGCACCACCGGCGCGTCCTGGGTAGGCGCGAGGTTGTAGCGCGGCGCCAGGTTCGGCAGCGGGCCCAGCGGACCGAACAGGCGCGCCAGGGCCTCCGCAGGGGTACTGATGCTGTAGCGTCCACACATTTGTCACAACCGCTCCGGGAATAGCCCTCGCCGTTAACCGATCGATAAGACATGCGCATCAAGGTTGCAGCGGGGAAAGACCGTTGCGGATGCTTCGCAGCCTAGGGAGTCCGATCATGTCGATCGCGTTTCACGGACCCAACGACTACTACGACGACGATAGCTTCGACACCGGGACGATGATCGCCGGCCGCAGCGCACAGGCTGCCGCCTTCGACGCGGCGGCCCGCTACGTGGACGAAATCGCGGGCGATCTCAGCCTCGACGACGACGTCCTGGAGCTGGACGGGCTGCTCTGACCGGCCGCTACGCGGCGCGCTGCGCGGCGGCGACGGCGTCCAGGGTCCGCGCGCAGAGGACGTCCGGATCGTCCTGCGCCTTCTCAGGCACCCGCCAGCAGGAGGTGGTCGTTGCGATCTGACCGCGGCGGAAGCAGCTGAAGGGCGTGCTTCCGGCCGCCCCGTAAGCTGCACGGGCCCTGTTCGTCGGCCTTGAAGTGCAGCACCCCGTCCGCGACGAGGCCGAATATCCGGCCGTCGAGGAACAGGCCGAGCCTGCCGAACATGCATCGCGCGGAGACGCCGCCGAGCGACGCGAAACTGTCCGGCAACCAGTCGATGAACGAATCGGTCGGTAGAAATTTTATCCAGTCTCCAGAATGGTCAAGTCGCCGAGAAGGTCGTTTGACGCGGATGGCGATGTTGCGTAATTAGGACAGGCGGATCGATACAATTTCAGCAGTCCGGTGACCGCACATCCGTCCTCGAAGGGGGCGGTCCGATCCGCGCGCGTCCAAGCAAACGGAGGAATGACGTCCGTGTCGGCCAATTCCCTGCCCCTGTCCCGCTTCAAGGTGATCGATCTCTGCCGGGCACGTGCCGGGCCGACCTGCGTCAAGCAGCTCGCCGACTGGGGCGCCGAAACCATCAAGGTCGAGGCTCCGCCGTCGATGGCGGAGTCCGATGTCGCGGGCAACCGGCACGGCTTCGATTTCAACAACCTCCACCGCAACAAGCGGAGCCTGACCCTCAACATGAAGGAGGAGGAAGGCAAGGAGGTCTTCTTCAGGCTGGTCAAGGACGCCGACGTCGTCGTCGAGAACTTCCGCCCCGGCGTGAAGCACCGCCTCGGCATCGGTTACGAGGCCTGCGCCAAGGTCAACCCGCGCATCATCTACGGCAGCCTGTCCGGCTTCGGCCAGGAAGGCCCCTATGCGAAGCGCCCCGGCCTGGACCAGATCGCCCAGGGTCTCGGCGGGCTGATGTCGGTTACCGGCGAGCCGGGCCGCGGACCGATGCGCGTCGGCATTCCGGTCGCCGACCTCACCGGCGGCATGTTCCTCGCGCAGGGCATCCTGGTTGCGCTCCTCGAGCGCGAGGTGAGCGGCAAGGGCCAGTGGGTCCATACGTCGCTGCTCGAGGCGATGATCCAGATGATGGACTTCCAGGCCGCCCGCTACCTGAAAGACAAGGACGTCCCGAAGCAGCAGGGCAACAACCACCCGACCGGCGTGCCGACCGGCGTGTTCGAGACCTCGGACGGCGCCATCAACATCCAGGCCGGCACGCAGCACCTGTTCAAGCGCCTGTGCGAGGGGCTTGGCGTGCCGGAACTCTACGAGAAGGCCGGGTACGAGGACGCCGACAGCCGGCGCAAGAACCGCGACCGGCTCAATGCCGAGATCAACGAGCAGACCAAGAAGAAGGCCAAGGCCGACTGGATCGAGATCATGGAGAAGATCGGCGTGCCTTGCGGGCCGATCTACAAGATGGACGAGACCTGGAACGATCCGCAGGTCAAGACATTGCACATGGACCCGCTCACGAAGCACCAGAAGCTGGGTGATGTGCGCGTCGTCGGCCAGGCCGTGAAGCTGACCCGGACCCCGCAGCCCGACATCATGCGGCTGCCGACTCCGGAGCTGGGCGAGCACACCGACGCGATCCTGCGCGATCTCGGTTACGACGACAGCACCATCAAGGCCCTGCACGAGAAGGGCGTAGTCTGACCTGCCCCGTCAACGACTGACGGGGTCGACCCCGGAGGGGAAACGATGCTGAAGAAGCTCACGACCGACAAGATGCTCGCCGAGAAGGAAGGCGGCATCGGCTGGATCACCTTCAACAATCCTGCGCGACGCAATGCGATCTCGCTCGAGATGTGGGAGGCGCTGACGGAGATCCTCAAGGACTTCCAGGCCGATGACGAAATCCGCGTCATTGTCATGAAGGGTGCTGGCGACAAGGCTTTCGTGTCCGGCGCCGATATCTCGCAGTTCGAGGACAAGCGCGCCAATGCCAAGGCGGCCGAGGAGTACGGCCGTATCTCCGAGGAAGGCAAGCACCTGCTCGAGACCATCGACAAGCCGCTGATCGCGATGATCCGCGGCTTCGCCCTCGGCGGCGGCCTCGGTATCGCGATGAGCGCCGACATGCGCATCGCGGCCGACGATTCCAAGCTGGGCATCCCGGCGGCGCGCCTCAGCGTCGCCTACGGCATGGACAACCTCGGCAAGCTGGTGAACCTGGTTGGCCCGTCGCGGGCGAAGGACATCCTGTTCACCGCACGCCGCGTGCCGGCCGAGGAAGCGCTGCAGATGGGCCTGGTCAACAAGGTCGTCCCCGTCGACCAACTCGAGGCGGCGGTGCGAGAGGTGTGCGACGCGATCTGTGACAACGCGCCGCTGTCGATCCTGTCCTCCAAGGTCACGATCAACGCGCTCGTCAAGGACCCGGCTGACCGCGACACGGCCCGCGTCGACAAGCTGTTTAGTGCCTGCTTCGACAGCGAGGATTACAAGGAAGGCCGCACCGCCTTCATGGAAAAGCGCAAGCCGGTCTGGAAGGGCCGCTGACGCGTCAGGCAAGCGCTGCCCGCCGGTCGCATCCTCGCTACAGGATTGTGATCGGCGGGTGACCGCCTGATCGCATAGAGTGCGTCACCCGGGCTGACGAGGCCCGCTGCGGTTGACGCGCCGATGTGGAAAAAGTTCGGAGTATTCGTATTCGGCAGGCGTCCTGAGGACGCACTCCCCGAACGCGTGCGTGCCGCGATCGAGCGGCAGCAGGCCCAGAGCGAAATCCTCATCGGCTGGGTCCAGTTCGTCCTCGTCGCCTTCTTCGGCATCCTCTATACGGCCGCACCGAAGACATCGGCGGGCACAGGCTTCCAGACGGTGCCATGGGCGCTCGGCCTGTACCTCCTGTTCACCGTCCTCAGGCTCTTCCTCGCCTACCGGCGACTGCTGCCGCGCTGGCTGCTGCTGGCTTCGGTAATCGTCGACGTCGCACTGCTGATGGTGCTGATCTGGAGCTTCCACCTGCAGTACGAGCAACCGCCGGCCTTCTACTTGAAGGCCCCCGCCCTGCTATATGTGTTCATTTTCATCGCCCTGCGGGCGCTGCGCTTCGAGGCGACCTACGTGCTCGTCGCGGGGAGCGCGGCCGCCGTCGGCTGGCTCTGCCTGCTTGGCTATGCCCTCGGGCAACACGCCGACCCGATGGGCGTGATCACGCGCGATTACGTTCTCTACGTCACCAGCAACATGGTCCTGGTGGGAGCGGAAATCGACAAGGTCATTTCCATCCTGCTCGTCACCGCGATCCTCGCCGTCGCCATCGTGCGTGCGCGCCGGCTTCTCATCCGCTCGGTTTCCGACGGTATGGCCGCGCGCGGACTGTCCCGGTTCGTCGCTCCGGAACTTGCCAACCGCATCACCCATGCGGAGCGCGAGGTCCGGCCCGGCGATGGCGAGGTCAAGGTGGCGACGGTGCTGTTCACCGACATCGAGGGCTTCTCCACCATCTCGGAGCGATTGTCGCCGCACGATCTGGTGAGGATGCTGAACGAGTATTTCGGCGCCGTCGCACCAGTGGTGGAGCGACACGGGGGTGTGATCAGCCAGTTCCAGGGCGACGCGATGCTGATCAGCTTCAATGCGACCCAGCCCGATCCGGACCATGCCGCCAACGCGGTGCGCACCGCCATCGGGCTGCAGGCGGTTTCCGCCGAGCACCGCTTCCGCGGCGGGCTGCGCCTGCGGACCCGCTGCGGCATCAACACGGGCGATATCGTCTCCGGTGCCGTCGGCTCGGATGACCGGCTGCTCTACACCGTGCACGGCGACGACGTGAACGTCGCCGCCCGGTTGGAACAGCTCAACAAGCAGCACGGCACCTATGTCCTGCTTTCGCAGCGGACGAAGGAGATGGCGGGCGAAGGCTTCCGCTTCCGCCGCATCGGCACGATCACCGTGCGCGGGCGGGAACAGCCGACGGAGGTCTATACCGTCGATGCCGCGACCGGCGCCGCGGCTGCTTGAGCCGTCATCGTCGCGCCGGGATCACCGGCAGCAGCACATGCGACGGACGGGCGCCGTCCATGAACACCGTATTGGTCGCCACCCGGGTGCGGCGGGAAGCGCCCTCGGGCTCTCCGGTGTTGGGATTGACGTCGAAATGCGGAAAGTTGCTGCTGCTGATGTCGAGGCGGATGCGGTGTCCGGCCTTGAACAGGTTGCTGGCCGGAAAGGGTTCGACCGCGATCTCGTACACCTCGCCGGGAATCATGGGCGACGGGTCCGCCCATGAATCGCGATAGCGGCAGCGCATGATGCCGTCGGTAATGTTCATCGCGAAGCCGCGCGGCCAGTCGTCGCTCGGCGGATAGACGTCGATCAGCTTCATCGTGAAGTCGGTGTCGGGGCAATCGGAGGCGATCCACAGCCGCACGACGATCGGCCCGGTCACCTCCACGTCTTCCGTCAGCGGAGACGTTTCGAAGACCAGCACGTCGTGGCGACTGGCAAGCGGCAGGTACGGCGGCCTGCAACCGAAGAAGCGCGGGTCCTCCCGCTGGTCGAACGCACCCCCGACCATCACCGGCTCGCCCGACGTCAGCGTGCCGCCGATGGTCGGCACCGGATTGCGCGGGTCGTAGTCATAGGCCAGCGAGGCCTCGTCCGCCGTCGGGCGCTCCGGGCTGAGCCCGCCGTCCGGGTGCAGGTAGTACTCGGTGAAGCGCGTATCGGGCAGCGGCCAGTCGGCCTCGTCGCGCCAGCGCCCGCCGTGATCGAGCCTGCCCTCCGCCGTCCGGCGGCCGGAACCCCCGCCCATCACGAACAGGCGTACCGCGGGCTCCCCGTCGACGCCGTTGTCGACATCGCGCAGCCAGCGGTCGAACCAGCGAAGGCGCAGCGCGCGGTGATCCTCCGCGACGTTGCCGTCGAGCGGCGCGTCCTCGCCGAAATCGACGTCGCCGAACACGCGCTGCGACCGGTTGCCGTGCGTCCACGGGCCCATCAGCAGGCGCACCGACGACTTCTTGCGCGCCTTGAGGCCGACGTAGTTGTCCGTCGCCGTGCGTGGATAGGCGTCGTACCAGCTCGACATGTGCACCATCGGCGCGTCGGAGAACTGGTCGTAGAAGCCTTCGGCATAGATGCCGACCTGCTTCCAGAAATCGTCGAACTCGCCGTGCTGCCACTGCTCCAGCAGGTAGTCCTCGTATTCCTTCACCCAGGTCACCGGCGAATGGCCGGGGCGCCACGGCATACGGGTGAACCATTCGCGCATATCCTCCGCGCGAAGCGCCGCCTGCACCTTCGGATCGACCGCTTCGGGGCTGTCGAGCGCATTCTTGTACGCCCAGGTCGCCTGCTTCAGCTCGAACGCGCCGCCCTGCCGGATGCCGCCCTGGTAGGCGTTGGCGAAGCCGCCCGAGTCCATGAACAGGCAGGCAAGCCCCGGCGGGTTGAGGCATGCCGCCGCCGCTTGCGTGTGCGCCGCGTAGGACAGGCCCATCATGCCGATGCGGCCGTTGTACCAGTCCTGCTGGCCGATCCACTCGATGCAGTCGTAGCCGTCCGGCCCGTCGTCGAGGTACTTCGTGAAGGCGCCCTCCGAACCGAAGCGGCCGCGGCAGTCCTGGAAGACAACGACATAGCCATGGCGGACGAAGTACTCGGCGATCTCGGCACGCGAATAGGGCTTGTCGCGGGCCAGCGTCACCTCCGACCGGCTGTCCTTTGCCTTGCCGTAGGGTGTGCGCTCCAGGATGACCGGGAACTGTCCGGGCAGCGGCTTGACGCCCTGCGCCGGGCGGTAGACGTCGGTAGCCAGCCGAATGCCGTCGCGCATCGGCACCATGATGTCGGATTCGCGCACCACGTCCGGCATGCCTGTCTCCTAGCAGGCTGTTGAAGAAGTGACGCGTTCGGCCTTGAGGGTGGCCTCGTCG
>JBBDQX010000138.1:2787-6027 GCA_040905765.1 Acetobacterales bacterium | reverse complement strand
GGCGAGCTCGGCGTAGTTGCGAATCTTGCGCTTCAGGCTGACGTCAGAGACGAGACCGTGCTGCGTCTCCTGGTCGATGCGCGGCAGGTTGCCGGCGTCGGGATCGCCATTCGGGTTGCCGTTCTGCACGTCGAACAGGAAAACGAAATCGTAGCGGTTGGCGAGCGTGGTCATCGGTCATTCCCCTCGTTGGCGGTCTCGGATTCGGCGTGGTCGTCGATGCTCGTCTTTCTCACGAACCGGTTCTCGCGCTGGTGGTAGTAGCCGAGCGCAAACAGTGCCTGCTGCGCCGGCGGCAGCGCGCGCGGGAACGGGTCGCGCCCGGGCGAGAGCCGGTCCATGATCGCGGCGATCTCCCGCTCGACCGCCACTGCCGTTCCGGGCTTCTGCTTGCGCAGTTTCGCGATGTGCGGTGCCGCACCGCGGTCGAGCAGGGGGAAGACGGTCTGGGGTGTGGACGAGGCCGCGGCGTAATATTTGTCCTTCACCGTCGCGTTCACGTTGCGGCCGAGCGCGGCCGTCTGGGCGTTTTCGTAGGCGGCGAACAGGCGGCCGAGCAGGTAGCCGGGCTCCGTGCAGTCTGGGTCGAACGACACCGGCGGTTCCTCCGTGGTGGGTGGGGCGTCGAGGCGGTGGTTGCGGGCCACGATCGCTTTGAGCATGGCGACGCGCAGCGCCGTGACGTCGCCGTCGGCGCGCAGGCGCATCAGCAGCGTCGAGAGCAGGGTGGCGGGATAGCGCCCGCCGGAGAGGATGGCGCGCAGCATCTCACCCGCGAGCTGTGGCGGGATGTTCTCGGACTTTCGCTGCACGGCGGTCTCGATCAGCAGTCGCCAGATGCCGGGCAGCGTCTCCCGCGGCGCCGGCTCGAGCCGCAGGTCGCGCGCGTGCCGGCCGATATTGTCGGCGAGGGGGCCGAAGCGGTCCTCGAACCAGTAGCGCACGGACAGGCGGGCGGCGTTCGGCGACAGGCCGAGCACGTGGAAGCGCACGTCCTCTGACAGCTCCGGGTCGAACGCGGCGAGCGGGCGCCCCTGCGCGATCGCATCGACGATCGGCTTCACCTTGTTCGCCTGAAGGTCGTCGTCGATGCCGAGCACGATGCCGAACACGGCTTCCGCCAACCCGGCCTTCTCGGCGTTGCTGCCGTCCGCCCAAAACACGGTGGACGTGTCGCCGATTTGCACGCGGTTGCGGCTCCCTTGAGCGAGGAAGCGGTTGAGCACGGTCGTGTAGGCGAAGGCAGCCGCCTCACCGACCGGGGCATTGTCGCCCTGCTCTTTGCCATACGATTTGAAGGCGTCGCAGTTGAACGAGACGATGCGGGCACCGGCGGATTGCGAGCCCCACACGCCCTTCACCGTCGGGTGCAAGCGGGCAATAGGCATCCGGGCGCCCGTGACGAGGCAAATGCCTTGCGGACCGCCGGCCTCGGCCGCTCGGCGTTCGCATAGGGCTCGCGCCGTCGGGGTGTCGTGCAGGTAGCGGCGCTCGCAGCCGACGCGGAAGACGAGGTTGCCGTCCTTCATCTCCTCGGGAAACAGCGGCGGCACAAAATGGTCTGGCGTCCACCGGTCGACGAAGGCGAGCAGGGCGCGGAGGCCCGGGTCGTCGGTGCCGTCAAGCAGGTCGCGGTGCAGCGCGGCGAAGGCCGCATGCTCCTCCCCGGTCCGCCGGCCTGTCCCGGCGGTTACTCCGAGCACGTAGGCGGTCTTGTCCCACAGGAAATTGGATGCGATACCCGACGTGCGGATGGTCGGTTGTGGCACCGGCATAGACAGCGGCCGCACCTTCCGGCCTTCGCCCTCTGACAGAGGCACGACCGCACGGGGGGTGCCGTCCGGCTCGATCACCAGGCACCAGCCGATCTTCCCGACCGAATAGCCGAACGGCGGTACCTCGCTCTTTTCGGCCAGCCGGTCGTAATAGGCGGTGAGCGCGCCGAGAATGGTCATCGCAGGATCTCCGGCGCGCCCGGCCGCGGCACGTCAACGACGCCGTCGATCATGCGGGCCCGGAAGAACAGCGACGAGCGGTCACCCGCATGGTCGATGTCCCACAGCATGATTCCGAGATCGCGCGTCTCGGAGATGGCCGGTGGCAAGGACGCCTCGGGCTCGATCAGCGTGAAGCGGGCGTCGAACTCGCGTGTGCCGAGGCAGGGCTGGTGGAAGCATTGGCCGCGCCGGGCGCGCCGGTTGAAGCTGTCGATGTGTTTGCCCGGATTGTCGCCGGGCCCGGCCTTCGGGGTCATGCGGAACTCGGCCTCAATCACGTAGTCCACGTCCAACAGCACAGTCGCGGCGCGCTGCACCCGCTCGTGATCGGCGACGAGGGCGAGATCCGCGGTCGTGCCGCCGCGCATCGCCCGGCGGACTTTTGCGACCGGTATCTTCTGGGCCACCTCGTTCCGCCGGATGGAGGTGAAGCGGATCGGCTTCAACACGTGGATGCGCGTAATTTCCCAGACGATGGCTGGCTTCCAGTGGATAGCCTCCAGGATACCTCGCGCCGCCGGGGGCGTGATCACGTCGTAAGAATAGCGCTCGGCCTTCATCTCCGGTCTGGTGAAGCAGGCGAAGTCGCCGCTCACACGCAGTTTGATCCCGTAGGCCATGATCTCTCCTCGATGTCGTGACGGCGGCGCGGAAGGCCCCTGCGGTTCAAAAGATCGAATTCTCCGCAGCCAAGAGTCCTGCCCGCTCCCAGACCAGCCCGACGTCGTCGTCGTACAGGTCTTCGCTTTCGAGCACGGCGAACTGGTCGCCGAGCCGTTCGGCGGCGGCGAACGTCACCTGCCCGAAGCGGACGAGTTCAGCGCGGATTTTCGGCGGTATCTGCACAATGTAGGGCTGGAGCCGGCGGGCGAGCCCACCTGTCTTCTCGGCATAGGTCAGTGCCCGCACCGCATTTCGGCTTGCCTCGTCCCGGCGCACGATCACCGGCACCATGCCCTCCTCGATCAGCCGGAACGCCTCGCCGACCTCGCGGAATGCGAAATCGGTGCCGCTCGCGTCGGCTCGGAATTTTTCCAGCACCCCATCGCGGTCGAGCGCCTTCGTGCCCTTGCGCCAATAGACCTCGCCGAAATAGTCGCGGATCGCGTCGAGGTTGGTCAGGTCGGTGTGGCTGTGGGCAATCCGCTCCAGATCGCCGGCAAAGCCGCGGAGTTCGGTTGGCGGACGGTGGTTGGGCGTCTCGAACAGGGTGACGATGCTCTTATCCGGGTCGCGCCGGCCC
>JBBDQX010000138.1:0-2777 GCA_040905765.1 Acetobacterales bacterium | reverse complement strand
GCGGTTGCACCGCCCCGCCGCCTGGAGCAGCGAGGCGAGGCCGGCATTGGCCCGCCAGACGCACGGAAAGTCTACATCGACGCCGGCCTCGATCAGGGACGTCGCTATCACTCGGCATGGACGGCCATCCGTCAGACGCGTCCGCACTTCGCCGAGAACTCTGCGCCGGTCGACCGCCACCTGCCGCGTCGTCAGGTGCACTACACCCGCCAGCCCGGCCGCTTCGGCGGCCCGGTAGAGTTCGAGCGCATGGGCGCGTGTGTTGACGACCACAAGGGCCTGCGCGTGTTCCCCCAGTTCAGCGAGCAATGCGTCGTCGTTCAGCGGTCCGGCTAGGCGGATCGTCACCCTTTTCAGCCGCACCTGGAGCGCGGGCGGGTCGGGCGCCAGCTCGCGCACGTCGGCGAGCCCGCCGTCCTTTTCGGGGAAGTCCGGAGCCGTCAGCGCCGGTTGGGTTGCGGTGCAGAGGACGACCGAGCTGCCGTAGTTCCGCGCCAGCTCCTCGATCGTTGCCATGCAGGGGCGCAGCACGTGAAGTGGGATGGTCTGCGCCTCGTCGAGCACGATGACGGCGCGCGCGAGGTTGTGCAGCTTGCGGCAGCGCGACGGCCGGTCGGCGAACAGGCTTTCGAAGAGCTGAACGTTGGTGGTGACGACGACGGGAGCGGACCAGTCTTCCATCGCGAGCCGTAGCGTGTTGCGTGCGCCCGCGTTGCGGAAGCCGTCCTCCGCCTCCGCGTCCGGCAGCTGGATCGCCGAATGGTGCTCCAGTATCGCCTCGTCACCCAGCACCGCGCGGAATATCTGCGCGGTCTGGTCGATGATCGAGGTGAAGGGGATAGCGTAGATGACGCGGTCGAGACCGTGCCGCACCGCGTGGTCGATCGCGAAGGCGAGGGAGGTCAACGTCTTGCCGCCGCCGGTCGGCACGGTGAGCGAGAACAGGCCGGGCGGCTCGCCAGCCTTGCCGCGCACATGATCCAGCACGTCGGTCCGAAGCCGGTTCACGCTTGTGTCGGTGCGGCAAAGGGCGGCGAGATGGGCGTCGAGCTTCGCTTTCAATTCTAGGAGGGGGACCGCGACGTCGCGATCGATCATTTGCCCGTCGACAGCGGCATAGAACGCCTCGGTGTCGCGGCGGTCGGCGTCGATTAGGCAGGAGAAAAGGAAGCGAGCCAGCATCGAGAGTTGAAAGGGAAGGCGGCCGTGCTGGGCCGAGAAACCTTCGGGCGAGAGGTTCTCTGGCAGCGGTCTGAGTTCCGCCTCCCAGACCGGATCCACGGCGATGGACTTGGCCAGCCGGGCGTCGAGCGTTCCGGACAGGCCGCGCCGATCTGGGAGTCCGGTGTGGTGCCCGGCGACGGCGTAGGAGACCAACTCGGCGACCAGTCGATTGCCCGCGGCGGCCCGGTCTATAGCGATGCGAGCTCCGGCACTCGCATGGTCGACACGTTCGCCGCCGAGCAGCCGCCGCTGAAAGCCTTCCGAGTATTTGCCGACGTCGTGCAGCAGTCCCGCCAGATAGGCGGCCTTCGACGCGCCAAACTTGCCACCCCGCTCCTCACACAATGCTGCGACGGTGAGTAGATGATTGGAAAGAGGCTGCCAGTCTCCGCTCGGTTGCCCCTCAACCGAATGCGCGTAGTACGGCACTTGTCTCCCCCTGATTCCACTTTAAGCAGTGTAGAGGAGATGAATGGTTGGCCGGTACGAAAATCATTCTGGGTAGGAGCTTGCCTCTCCCCGGTCGTCCGTCGCATGGATTTACCCGCCCCGAGGGGCTCATTCCAAAATCCGGCCAGAGTTGGATCGGCGGCAACATTAGTCACGGGGATGCTGCCAAAGCGTCTGGCGTTGCAGTTCCCACTCGACCGGAAATGGCTCCAGTAGCTTGGTGAGCGAGACTTCCGGACCTTGGCCCCTATCTAGGATCGCCTCTACGATCTCCGGCGCAAGCAGCGTCAGCCGCAGCACTCGGCTAACATAGGATGGGTTGATGCTCTCGGCGGCGGCAATGTCGGCGACCGTTGCGTGCACGCCCCGGCTGAGCAGCCTATGCCACCGGAAGGCGCGGCCAAGTGCCTTAACTAGCGTGGCCCCCCGCGCCCCCAACAGTGGTCCGCAGGACGGCCGCGCGGATGCCGGTTCGGTTCCAGCGAAGGTTCAGACGGCTCCGCACGGCGCCCGCGCGACGCAGCCGCTCACCGCATCGGGATCGCCCGCCTCGTGCGTTTTCAGGATCGGTGTCCCGGCGGTCGGTCGTCGGAGCCGCAAAGGGTCCGGCGCCACGCCCAGTTCCTGGTCATGGGGCTCGCCGAGGAGCGAGACGCGCCGCACCCGAGCGCCAGGCGAGCAGCTCGCCTCGACACTGCGCGTCCCGGGCCCCATTGCACTCGGGGCGAGCGCCGTCGCCCGGCGCAGGGCCGGCAGTTCGATCATCTGCTCCATCCAGGTCTCCTCGGGTCAGTTCGGGTCGCCGCCCAGCTCGATCGGGTCGGTCGAGGGGCAGGCTGCGCCGGCTCGCCGGCCCATGGTCCGCCGGCCGTGGTGACGCGGCGTGGCTCGCAGTCGAGCTCGGCTTTCGCAGCCGCGATCGCGGCCAGCACGCTCCGGGCTGCGGCGCTGCCGGCCGATGCTCTCGGCGAGGTGGCCGCCAGGAGTCAGTCGCGTCGGGCGCCAGGGTCGGCTCGGCTATCCGGATGCACATTCGCATCCCGCCGGGCCTGCTCAGCCAGGGGCACTTTCCCGGCACCGCGGGGATGGATCCCTTTTCCGCC
>JBBDQX010000137.1:0-6076 GCA_040905765.1 Acetobacterales bacterium | reverse complement strand
CGGCCGATGCGGGCGAGCGGCACCCGCTTCACGAAAGCCGCCTTCTATTCCGCCGGCACCGCGGCGATGATCGGCGTGTCGATGGTGCCCGGATTGACCGCGTTGACGTTGATGCCGAACGGCGCGAGGTCGCGCGCCGCGGCGATGGTGAGGCCAATCAGCCCGGCCTTCGAGGCGGTATAGAAGGCAGCGCCGTTCTCCGCCCCCACCCGCGCGGCGAGCGAGGCGACGTTGACGATGCGCCCGGCGCCCTTCGCCTTCATGCCCGGCATGGCGGCGCGGATGGCGAGGAAGGCGGCCGTCAGGTTGACCGCGAAGACGGCGTTCCAGTCGTCGAGGCCGATGTCCCACAGCCTGATCTTCTCGCCGTCTGCCCGGAACTTCGGCGAGATGCCGGCGGCGTTGACCAGGATGTCGGGTGCGCCCCACGCCGCGAAGGTCTCGGCCAGCCGCGGCTCCACCGACCCGCTCTCCGCGAGGTCGAGGCGCAGCAGCCGCACGGCGTCGTTCTCCGCCGCCAGCGCCGCGCCCGGCCGGATGTCGCGGTCGACCAGCAGCACCGCGACGCCCTGATCCAGCAGGCCGCGCGCCACCGCCAGCCCGATGCCGCCGCAGCCGCCGGTGATCGCCGCCCGCGCACCCCTGATCCTCATCTGCGTCTCCCACTCCGGCGGCTGGCACCGCGGCGCCAGCCGGGCTACGTTCCGCCGCCATGAACGACGCGAAGCCTGCCACGCCGGCCGACCTGTTCGCCAGACTGGATGCGCTCGGCATCGCCCACCGCACGGTGGAGCACCCGCCGCTGTTCACCGTCGAGGAGAGCAAGGCGCTGCGCGGCCCGCTGCCGGGCGGCCACTGCAAGAACCTGTTCCTCAAGGACAGGAAGGGCGAACTCTGGCTGGTGGTCTGCCTGGAGCACCGGCGCCTCGACATGCGCGGGCTGAGCGAGGCCATCGGCTCGGCGCGGCTGTCCTTCGGCAAGCCGGAGCTGATGCAGGAGGTGCTCGGCGTCACGCCGGGCTCGGTGACGCCGTTCGCCCTGATCAACGATTCCGCGCAACGGGTGCGGGTGGTGCTGGACGCGGCGATGCTGCGCCTCGACCCGCTCAACTACCATCCGCTGGTCAACACCGCGACCACCGCCATCGCCAGCGCCGGCCTGCTCGCCTTCATCCGCGAGTGCGGCCACGATCCCGCGGTCGTCGACCTTGATCCGGTGGACCGGAACGGGCAGAAGGGCGCCGCCGAAGCCTGACCCTGCGGCCTTGTCAGGCCCGGCGGCAGGTTCCATCTTAGGCCTGTCCGGAAGGAAACTTTGCCCAGCCGGCCCTTGCCGGCCGGCGGGCGCGAAACCAGACAAGTGGGGACGTGAGCGCGATGGAATTCATCCTCGACCCGAATAATCCGGATGCGGGCGCCAACCGGGCGCCGGCGGTCAGGGAGACGACGACGGAGACCTTCGTCGAGGACGTCATGCAGGCCTCGATGGAGGTCCCGGTCATCGTCGACTTCTGGGCGCCGTGGTGCGGCCCGTGCAAGCAGCTCGCGCCGGTGCTGGAGAAGGTGGTCGCCGAGGCCGGCGGGCGGGTGCAACTCGTCAAGATGAACATCGAGGACCACCCGGAGGTGGCGCAGCAGCTTCGCGTGCAGTCGATTCCCGCCGTCTACGCCTTCAAGGACGGCCGGCCGGTCGACGCCTTCGTCGGCGCGCAGACCGAATCCCAGATTCGCGACTTCGTCGCGCGGCTGGCCGGTGGACCGGTCGAATCGCCGGTTGAGGACCTGCTGGAGCAGGCGAAGGCGGCGCTCGATGCCGGCGACCATGCGCAGGCGAGCGACCTGTACGCGCAGGTGCTGGCGCACGACGGCGCCAATGCGCCGGCGATCGCCGGGCTGGCCCGCTGCCAGATGGCGGCCGGCAACCTGGAGGAGGCGCGCGTCATCGTCGACAGCGTCAGCGACGAGATCGCCGACCACGAGGAGATCGTAGGCGTGCGCACGGCGCTGGATCTGGCCGAGCAGGGGTCCGGCGACATCGCCGCGCTCGAATCCGCCGTCTCCGCGAACCCGAAGGACAACCAGGCCCGCTACGACCTGGCGATGGCGCAGTACGCCGCCGGCCGGCCGGTCGACGCCATCGACACGCTGATCGAACTGGTACGGCGCGACCGGCCCTGGAACGACGAGGCCGGGCGCAAGCAGGTCCTCAAGTTCTTCGAGGCGCTCGGGCCGACCGACCCGCGCACCATCGAGGGCCGTCGCAAGCTGTCGCGCGTCCTGTTCTCCTGAAGGCGGGAGCCCGCATGGCGGAGGAACGCCGCTCCTTCGAGCCCGGATCTTTCGAGCCCGGACCATTTGAGTTCGGTCTGGACGAACTGCCGGACGAGCTGCCGATCTTCCCGCTGTCGGGCGCCCTGCTGCTGCCGCGCGGCAACCTGCCGCTCAACATCTTCGAGTCGCGCTACCTCGACATGACGCTGGACGCGCTCGGCGCCGGCCGCCTGATCGGCATGGTGCAGCCGCGCACCGCCGACGAGGAGGCCGGTCATCCCCCGGTGTTCCCGCTCGGCTGCGCCGGTCGGATCGTGTCGTTCAGCGAGACCGATGACGGCCGCCTGCTGATCTCGCTGAAGGGCGTCTGCCACTTCCGCATCGCGCGCGTGCGCGAGCCGGTCCGGGGCTACCGGCGCGTCGCGCCGGACTTCCGTTCATTCGTCGGCGACCTGTCGCCCGATGTCCGCAGCATCGTGGACCGGGAACTTTTCGCCGCCGCGCTCCGTCGTTTCCTGGACCGCCACGGCATGCAGGTGGACTGGGAAGCCATCCGCAAGGCGTCCGACGAGGCGCTGGTCAATTCGCTGGCGATGCTGTGTCCGTTCCGGCCGGAGGAGAAGCAGGCGCTGCTCGAGGCGAAAACCCTCGACGACCGCTACGCCACCATCGTCACCCTGCTGCAGATGGCCGTGCACGACGCCCCCGAGGGCGGCGGGGCACGGCAGTGAGGTTGCCATGACCGACAATCGCGGCCGCAAGGTCGATCCGAAGCTTCTGGAGATCCTGGTCTGCCCGCTGACGCGCAAGACCCTGCACTTCGACGCCGACCGGCAGGAACTGGTCAGCGTGGAGGCGGGACTCGCCTTTCCGATCCGCGACGGCATCCCGATCATGCTGATCGACGAGGCCCGCCAGCTCGACGACGCCGAGGCCGAACGGCACCGGCGGCCGCAGGCGCGTTAGGGCGTCCTGCAGCCGCACGGGATTTCCGCCCGATCCATGACCGCCGCACCCAGGGAAATCCGCTACCGCCGCGACGACCGGACGCTGCGGCTCACCTTCGCCGACGGCACCGAGGCGGAGCTGCCGGCGGAGTTCCTGCGCGTGCACAGCCCCTCGGCCGAGGTGCAGGGCCACAGCCCGAGCCAGCGCCAGACCGTGCCGGGGCGCCGGCATGTTGGTATCATGGGCATCGAGCCGGTCGGCAACTACGCCGTGCGCATCCGCTTCGACGACCTGCACGATACCGGCATCTTCACCTGGACCTATCTGCGCGAGCTGGCCGACGGCCGCGAGCGGATGTGGCAGGACTATCTCGACGCGCTGGGGGCGAAGGGCCTGAGCCGCGACCCCTGATCAGGCCGGCTCGCCGCGCAGCAGCCTCGGCAGTTCGCCGACCGTGCCCATGGCGTGGCGCATGAACAGGCGCTTCAGCGGGCCGATGCGGTTGACCGCGCCCATGCCGACGTCCCGCGCGAGGCGGACAGTGAGCAGGTCGGTCGAGAACAACCGGTTCAGCCCGTCCGTCATGCCGAGCATCGCCATGTTGTCGAACCGGCGCCAGCGGGCGTAGCGGCGCAGCGCGTCCGGGGCACCTGGGTCGAGCCCGAGACGCACCTGTTCCACCAGCACCTCCGTCAGCACCGCGACGTCGCGCAGGCCCATGTTCAGGCCCTGCCCGGCGATCGGATGCATGGCGTGCGCCGCGTCGCCGACCAGCACCATCCGCCGGTCGACGTAGCGGGCCGCGTGCAACGCGCCGAGCGGATGCCGCCAGCGCCGGCCGACCGACCGCACCTTTCCCAGGAAGTCGCCGATCCGCCGCGCCAGCTCGCGGTCGAAGCCCGTCGCGTCGAGCCGCATCGCCGCGGCGATGACCTCGGGCCGGTCGGTCCAGACGAAGGCCGAGCGGCGTCCGGGCAGCGGCAGGATGGCGAACGGTCCGCCCGGCAGGAAATGCTCGTGCGCGACGTTGCCGTGTTCCTCGTCATGGGCGATGGCGCCGACGATGGCGTCCTGCCGGTAACGCCACTGGTTGACGCGGATGCCGGCCTCCCGCCGAAGCGTCGACTGCCGCCCGTCCACCGCGGCCAGCACCGGCGCATGCACCTCGCGACCGTCCCGAAGCACGATCCGTACGCCCGCGTCATCGCGCTCCACCGACGCGATCTCGGCCGGCGCCAGCCGTGTAACCGCCTCCGCGGCGCCGAGCGCCGCATCAAGGCCGCGCCGCAGGTCGACGTTCGGCAGCATGAAGCCCAATGGGGCGTCGCCGATATCGCGGTGGTCGTAGTGCAGGAAGAAGCGCGAGGTACCCGCCCGGCCGTCGGTGCCCTCGGCCGCCGCCGCGCGCACCCGTCCGTCCGACACCCGGATGTCGTGGATCGGGCAGGCGTGCGGCGCGAGCCGCGGCCAGAGGCCGATCGCCTCCAGCATCCGCGACGAGCTGAGCGCGATCGAGGAGGCGCGGCCGTCGAACGCCGCATCGGTCAGGTCGGCGGGCGCCGCGCGGTCGATGGCCGCCACCGTCAACCCCGAGCGCGCCAGCGCGCAGGCCAGGGTGGCGCCGACCAGCCCGGTCCCGACCACGGCGACGTCGACCGCGACCGCGACCGGCCGATTGGCGACCCTGCGGGAGGTGCCGGTTCGCTTCATGGCGCCAGCATCGGGCGCGCGACCCCGGTTGTCCATCCCGCTCCGCCTGTTCCATGTTGCGGCGCACAATCGCGCGTCATCGGCTGCCTGTTTTTTGTGCATTTCCCGAGGGCTTGGGCGCACGATCTCGGCAGAATCCTCGTAATGCTTTGATTTTTATGCGCCTTGATTCGGCGCCCCGGGCGGCACGCTTCTTGAAACGGTAACGCGGGAGAAACGGTCCGGGCTCTGCCCGTGGCCGGCGGACATGTCCGCAACGAGGGCGGCGCGTCGGCATCAGCCGAGGCGCCGGCGATGGGGGTTCCAGAGGGTCCTGCTGCCGCGCGCGTGGCGGAGGATCGTGATTTTCGGAGGCGACTCATGCAGCGTGACGCGATAGCGAAAAGCCTGACGCTTGCCATCGTGGCCGGCGTCGACCTGGCCGCGGCTCCGGCCAATGCGGCCGTGTCGGACGAGACCCAGTACGTACTCAACACATTTTCGTTCCTGGTTCACGGCTTCCTGGTGATGTTCATGGCGGCCGGCTTCGCCATGCTCGAATCCGGGCTGGTCCGGACCAAGAACACCGCGGCGATCTGCTTGAAGAACATCGCCCTCTATTCGATAGCGGGCATCATGTTCTACATCATCGGCTACAACCTGATGTACGTCGACGTGCCCGAGGGCGGTTTCCTCGGCTCGTTCTCGCTGCTCTACAATCCCTCCGAGGCCGAGCTGACGCTGCTCGGCGCCGACGAGGCGACCGACGCGATGGTCACGTCGGTGGTCGAGAACGGCTATTCGGTGGCCTCCGACTGGTTCTTCCAGATGGTGTTCGTGGCGACGGCCGCCTCGGTGGTTTCCGGCGCCCTGGCCGAGCGCATCCGCGTCTGGCCGTTCATGCTGTTCACCGTGGTGCTCGCCGCCGTCATCTACCCGATCCAGGCAAGCTGGGTCTGGGGCGGCGGCTGGCTGTCGGCGATGGGCTTCAGCGACTTCGCCGGCTCCACGCTGGTGCACTCGACCGGCGGCTGGTGCGCGGTTACCGGCGCGCTGATCCTCGGCGCGCGCAAGGGCAAGTACCAGGCCGACGGCCGCTCGATCGCGATGCCGGGCGCCAACCTGCCGCTGGCGACCCTCGGCACGTTCATCCTGTGGTTCGGCTGGT
>JBBDQX010000136.1:0-6102 GCA_040905765.1 Acetobacterales bacterium | reverse complement strand
AGCACAACCTTGCCAAGGTTGGGGTCGTGAGTTCGAATCTCATCGCCCGCTCCAAATTCTTCCAAAGAAGCGAAGATTACTTGCAGCGCCGACTCGGCACCACGACCGACATGCGCGTTGCCGGCCCGTTCCTCACTCCCTCAGTCTTTGTTCGAGCAGGTTTTCGACAGCGATTTTCGCCTCGTTGGCCTTGCTGAACCGAAATTTATCGCCTCGTAGTAGCTGTCCTTTAATCTCGATAGAATAACGTTTGGCACCCCGGTCATTCGGACTTGCATTTGCGTCCGTCATAACGCGACCAACAAGCTTCCCGTCGAGATGCGCCTCCCGGACGCCAAGCTGATTGGTTTCCCATGTCACTTTCATGGCGGCATCTCCTAGTTCATCGGGCCGGGCCGGACACAATTTCCGACAATTTGGACCAGTTTTCGAATAGCTGTATATCGGCTTATAGGCCGTGCCGAGGGTTGAGTAGCTGGCGCGGCCATGATTCCAGATGTTTTGTCGAAGCCGGTTTGGAGAGGCCTGATGTGGACGCCGGCTACTTGTCGCCAGCGTAACCGCGAATGCCTGCGCTACGCAATCGACTTGACGGACTGGGAACGGGCATTGATCGCGCTGATGATGCCAGCGGCGGCGATGACGAGGCGACCGCGCAATTGGCTGCTGCGGGAGATCATGGACGCGATCTACCGCGTTATGCGCGGCGGTATCATCTGGCGGCCTCTGCCCCCCGACTTTCCGGCGAAGAGCAAAGTGTTCCGCTAGGTTCGCCGGCTCCGCGACACCTGCCCTGTTCGAGAACATTAACCACGGGTTCCTGATCGAGGACCGGGAGCGATCCGGTCGTGGGCCCTCGAAGGAAAGCGGGCTGGCCGCGACGTGGACCTCGTCGTACAATCGTAGATTGTACGGTATCATTCCGCGCATTGTGCCGCTTGCGGCGACCAACCAGAGTTGTGGCCGTGCCGTTCAGCCTTGTGCGCGTGGGAGGTTTGGGAAGTTGTCAACTCCTAGTGATAGTCTCGTGCTGAAAAACGCAGAACTCCAAAAGCGAATAGCTGAGCTTGAAGAAAAGCTCAACTTCTTGATTAATCACCGGACTTTAACAGCGGGTATATCGGGAGAACTTATAGTCAGTGAGCTCGTGAATGGTATAGTTACCGCCTATGCGACTGCTCATGATATTGTAGATCGATCCGGAAGAACAATCGAAGTTAAATATTCTCGGCTAAACAGACCTTCTACATTAGCCGTTACTACACGTTGGGCATGGGCAAAAGTTTTTGGTGAAAGTGGGAGGAAAGCGTATGATTTCCTTCTCTTGGTAGGTGATCCGGACGAGCGCTGGCGAAGTCACTACAAAGATCCAAACAGTCCTTTTATATTTTTTTGCATCCCCCGAGAGGCGGTAGATGCGTTGACCATGTCAAGCAATGCCGGACGAAGTCGTGCAATACAGTTGACGACAAATCCTCTTAAGGCGAGATCGCGGGCAGCGAAATTGTTTGCCGAATATCAGGTAACTCGCGACGAACTACAGTCGATATTTGGGGTCTGACTGCCGCGCCGCTCGGTAAATCGGTGGCGCTGCAACCGTGTATTCCCCCACCAGAAAACCGGAGGCGGACGATATGCGTCCAAGCCGATGGCGTAGGGAAGCGCAAGGCCCGGTCCGGTGCTCCCGATAAAGTGAGTAGGCGTGTCTATGTCTTGGGGGCCGCCGCTCCCACCTCCCACTCGGGCGCCGTAGTGCGCCGTCAGGTCATCGGAGGACAAGTCGATGGGACGTTGGAGTGTTGCGCTGCTTTCCGTTTTGGCCCTGGCCTTGGGGGCGTGGCAACTGAACGCCGCCGGCACGCCTGACAGCCGGGCTCCGGCCGATGCGGCGCATAGTGCGCTCCCTGCCGCTCTAGGCGCGAAGGGCGGCTATACGCGGCCTTCCGACGCCGAGATCAAGGCCCGGCTGTCGCCCCTGCAGTACCGCGTCACGCAGGAAGACGGCACCGAGACGCCGTTCGAGAACGAATACTGGGACAACAAGCGTCCCGGCATCTATGTGGACGTGGTCAGCGGCGAGCCGCTGTTCTCCTCGACCGACAAGTACAGGTCGGGTACCGGCTGGCCGAGTTTCACCCGGCCGCTCGAGCCCGATGCCGTGGTCGAGAAGGAAGACCGCTCGCTGTTCTTCATGGCGCGCACGGAGGTGCGCAGCCGCATCGCGGACTCCCACCTCGGCCATGTGTTCGACGACGGCCCTGCGCCGACCGGGCTGCGTTACTGCATGAACTCCGCGGCGATGCGCTTCGTGCCGGTGGAGCAGATGGCGGCCGAGGGATACGGCGAATACCTGAAGCTGTTCCCCGAGTATCGCGGAAGCTGATTCCGCGAAGCCTCACCGCATCAGCTTTCCCGCGTCGTCCAGCGTCTCCACCCCGCGCGCCATCTTCAGCCAGGCGTCGATCTGCGCCGGCTTGCGGTACGGTGCGGCCATCAGGCGGTAGCGTTCGCAGACCTCGTCCTCGGTGATCGGGTTGTCCGGGCAGCCGCGCGGCTGGATCACCTTGGCTTCCGCCTTGCTGCCGTCCTTCAGGAAGGCGACGACGCGGGCGGGCACGTACTCGCGCGTCATCTTGCTGTCGATCTCCTCGTCGAAGACACATTCCGTGCGGCGCGACAGGTCGCGGATCGACGGATCCTTGGCGGCGACGCCGAACTCGTCGATGCCGAGGATCATCGCGCCCTGGGTCTTCGGCGCGTAGTGGAAGGCCATGGCGGCGGCGTAGGGCGCGCTCATCTGGCACTGTTGGTGGTCGACGGGGTCGTTCCAGGTCAGCTTGCCCATCAGCAGCTTCGGCACGCCGATCTCGACCCGCTCGATCCTGTCCGGCGTCACGCCCTCGCGCGCCAGCTTCTCCGCCGCCTCGATGGCGGCCTGCAGGCGCACCGTGCCAGCGTGCACCTTCAGCGAGATGCTGTCGATCCACCAGTGCTTGCCGAGGTCCTTCACCAGCGCCTCGGGATCGAAGGTCTCCGATGCCGCGCCGCAGAAGCCCTGGCTGCCCTCCAGCGCGTCCGGCGGCCCTGAGAGGCCGGCCTGCGCCAGCAGCGCGCACTCGACGCCCTGCGCCGCGGCCTTGCCGGCGTGCAGCCGCTTGACGTCGGAGCCGGAGACGAAGAACTGCGCGATGCCGCCGGAGTAGCTGGCGGCGATGCCGATGGCGTTGCGGATGCCGGTGGCGTCGAGGCCGAGCAGGCGGGCCGAGGCGATGGCGGCGCCGAACACGCCGCAGGTCGGCGTGCCCTGGAAGCCGCGCGTCGAATGGTCGGGCTGCATGCTGACCCCGATGCGCAGCGCGCATTCGTAGCCGGCGGTCACCGCCTCCAGCAGGTCGCGGCCGCTCGCCTTCGTCATCTCGGCGACCGACAGCGCGGCCGGCCAGATCACCACGCCCGGATGGATGATCGCGGCGATGTGCGAATCGTCCCAGTCGAGGCTGCCGGCGATCAGGCCGTTGATGTAGGCAGCGCGGACCGGGTCCGCCTTGCCCTCGCCGAACAGGATCGAGGAGGTCGGCTGGCCGCTCAGCTTCATCAGCACCGGCTCGCCCGTGGCGACCCAGGGCATCCGCCGCCCGGCCGCGCCGGCGCGGAACAGGTCGATCATCAGGATCGGCATCAGCCCGCGCACCTTCTCCGGCAGCGCGTCGAACTTCAGGCCGGCGGCGAACTCGGCCAGCATGCGCTGGCCCGGCGCGACGGGGCTCATGCGCCCCTCCGCGCGCGCAGGGTCATCAGGTCGGCGGCGGACCCGATGTTCTCGATGCGCGACGCCTGGTCGAGCCAGACTTCCAGCGCATCCTTGTCGAGGATCGGCCCGGCCACCTGACGGAAGCGGGAGGCGACGTCGTCGAAGGTCATCGGCCGCTTGTGACAGCCGAGCGGCAGCATCGTCCTGTTCTCCACCTTGCGGCCGTCCTTCAGCGTCGCGGTGATGCGGGACGGCACGTATTCCAGTGTCGTCGCCGCCTGGATCTCGGGGTCGACCACGCAGGTCGTCCGGGAGGACAGGTCGACGACCTCCGGCGTCTCCAGCGCCTTGCCGAAGTCGTTGAAGTCGAACACCAGCGGCCGCGGCCGGCCCGGCGCCATGCAGAAGGTCATGGCGGCGCCGAACGGGATGCTCATCTGCGATTGCTGGAGCTGGCGCGGCGCGTTGCCGGTGAGCCGGCCGACCACCACCTCGGGGATGCCGATCTCGATGCTGGCGATATCGGCGCCCTTCACGCTCTGCTCGTCGACCATGGTGCAGGCGGTCTCGATGGTGGCGAGGACGCGGGCGCTGACGGCATGCGGCTTCATCTGCAGATCGAGGATACGGTAGCGGCTGCCGAGGCCGTCCTGGATCGGCGCCGGATCGTAGCCGTCGGAGTGCGAGCGGCCGAAGCCGGCGCCGCCCTCGATGGCGTCGTGCGGGCCGGTGATGCCGGCGCGCGCCATCAGCGCGCATTCGACGCCCTGCGCCGCCGACTTGCCGGCCTGGATGCGCTTGATCTCGGAGCCCGACAGGTAGAACTGCGCGGTGCCGCCGGCATGGCCGGTGGCCAGCGCCAGGGCGTCGCGGATGCCGTCCTTGCCGAGGCCGAGCAACTTCGCCCCCGCAACCGCGCCGCCGAACAGCCCGACCGCCGTGGTGGAATGAAAGCCGCGGTAAAAGTGGGTCGGCTGCACGCTCAGGCCGACGCGGATCACCGTCTCGTACCCGGCGACGGCGGCCGCCGCCATTTCCTTGCCCGACGCGCCGACCAGCTCGCCGATGGCGATTACCGCCGGCCAGGTGACGACGCCGGGGTGCAGCATCGAGCCGACATGGGTGTCGTCCCAGTCGAGGCTGCCGGCGATGACGCCGTTCAGGTAGGCGGCACGCACCGGGTCGAGCCGCGCGTCGTCGTACAGGATCGAGGAGTCGGGCGTGCCGCCGAGCGCGGTCAGCACGCCGCGGGCGCGCTCGGTCCACGGTGCGCTGCGCCCGACGGACCCGACGCGGAAGTAGTCGACCAGCAGCGTCGGGATGCGGTCCCGCACCTCCTGCGGCAGGTTGTCCCAGGTGAGGTCGTGGACGAACTTCGCCAGTTCGTCGGTAGCCGGATAGACGGCCTCGGCCGTGGCGGCAGTGGTGCTGTGGTTCATCGCGGACCGTCTCCCGGACAGTAGATCTGTTTCTGATTGCGTCCGTGCAGCGACGTAGCGGCCGGGGTGGCCGCGAAGTGCCGAGCGCGAAGGGAGACTAGCAGCGGTGCGGCGGTGCGGGAAGCGTGCGGGAAGTGCGGTGGGGCGCGCCGCCGCCCGCGATGTCGGCGGCGCGCCCCCGGTGCTTCGATGCCGCGGCTATTCCCGCGTGGTGTCGCCGACCAGGAAGGACTGGTGCTTGCGCATCCGCGTGAACAGGACCGAGAAGGCGACGGTGGCCACGCAGAGGCTGACCGCCAGCGCGCTCGGGAAGAGTGCCGCCGTCCAGCTGCCGTCAGCGATCAGCAGCGAGCGCCGCAGGCTCGATTCCGCCAGCGGACTGATCAGGAAGGTGATCACCAGCGGCGCGTCGGGAATCTGCAGCCGGCGCAGGAAGAACCCGAGCACCCCGATGAACAGCATGATGCCGACGTCGTAGATGTTGTTGCGGATCGAGAAGGTGCCGACGATGGCGATCATGATGATGCCGGGGACCAGCACCGGCTTCGGAATATGTGCCAGCCTGACGTACAGGAAGGCGAATGCGCGGCTGACCCCGAGGTTGACCAGGTTGGCGAACAGCAGGATCAGAAACAGCGAGTAGATGGCCGCGGGGAACAGCTCGAACATCCGCGGCGATGGTGTGATGCCGTGGTAGATCAGCGCGCCGCCGATCAGCGCGGCCGTGATGCTGCCCGGGATACCAAAGGCGATCAGCGGCACCAGCGCCGGTCCGACCGTTGCGTTGTTGCCCGCTTCCGGCGCGGCGACGCCTGCGATCACGCCAGTGCCGATCTGCTTGTGCGGCGAGGCTTGCTTGGCGACGCCGTAGGACAGGAACGCGGCGGCGGTGCCGCCGAGACCCGGCAGCAT
>JBBDQX010000135.1:0-6139 GCA_040905765.1 Acetobacterales bacterium | reverse complement strand
TCGGCAGGAGACAGCCACCCCGACGGATCGCCCCTATTTCAGCAGCCTGCTAGACCTGACGACTGTCCCGGCGCGCGTGGCCCGCTTCGAGGACCACGCGCGCCGCAGCCGCGCTGGGTGTCGGTCCCGGTCCTGAAAGCATCCCCACGGCCTGGTCGAACGCCTCGCGTTGCGCCTGCCGGGCTGTCCTGTCGTCCAACAACCTTCCGAGTTCGCGGGAAAGCCGGTCGGGCACACACTCCTCCTGCAGACATTCCGGCATCGCCATCCGGTCGACCAGCAGGTTGACCAGCGTCACGTAGCGTACGCGGAGCAGCCGCAGCCGCCGCCCCAGCCATGCCGTAACGGGGCTCATCCGGTAGGCGATCACCGTCGGCACATGCGCGATGGCGAGTTCCAGAGATACCGTCCCTGATGCCGCAAGGGCGATGTCGCTGGCAGCGAAGGCGTCGTATTTTTCCGCCTCGCCCCGAACGATCAGCACATCCGTCGTCCAGGTCTCCGCCAGTTCGGCGACGCGGTCGGCGACGCCCTCGGCCGCCGGCAGGACGACCGTCAGCGCAGGACTGCGCCGGCGCACCGCATCGACAGCTTCGCCGAAGATCGGCATCAGCCGATCGACCTCGCCGCGCCGGCTGCCCGGCAGCACGCATAATACGGGTCGGGTTGCGTCCAGTCCGTGGCGGCCGCGGAACCCCGGCCCGTCGCCCGCCCCGGCACCGCCTTCTATCACCGGATGGCCGACGAACGTCGTCGGCAGGCCCACGCGCTCGAAGTACGGCGGCTCGAACGGGAGCAGTGCCACAAGATGATCGATCAGCCTCGCCACCTTGGCCGCACGTCCGGGCCGCCAGGCCCAGACCTGGGGGGCGACATAGTGGACGCAGGGCAGGTCCCGTGCGCCCGCCTTGCGCAGCCGTGCGATCACCCGAAAGGCGAAGCCCGGAGAGTCCACTGTGACCAGGACATCCGGGCGTCGCTCCAGGATGTCCGCCACCGCCTGCCTGATGCGCCGGAGCAGCCGGGGGACGTGCGGCAGCACCTCGGCCAGTCCCATCAGCGACAGCTCCGCCATCGGGAACAGGGGCTCCAGTCCCGCCGCCGTCATGCGGCTGCCGCCGATCCCGGCAAAGCACACCGGATCAGGTGACTGCGCGGCGATCTCCCGCATCAGGCGGGAGGCCAGCGCATCGCCGGAATCCTCACCGGCGATGACATAGACCAGAACCGGGGCCGGTTCCTCCACCGCCGGTCAGTCAGGCCAGACGGCGACGGCGAACAGGCCCGCTTCGTCGGCTGCCCTGCCAAAACCGGCACGATCGACGATCAGCGTGCTGCCCGCCCCAATGGCCAATCCACGGAAACCGGCTCTCTTCAGGGAGTCGACAGTGTCGGTGCCGACCACCGGAAGATCGACGCGGCGCTCCTGCTGCGGCTTCGCTGTCTTCACAAGGATCGGTGCGGCTCCGGCGCGCTTGAGGGTTCCGCAGCGGGCGATCAGGCCGTCCGTGCCCTCCACCCCTTCGACCCCGAGCACGAGACCCTGCTGGACCGCCACCGCCTGCCCCACATCCACAGCGCCCAGCGCACGCACCACCTCCAGCCCGCGACGGATGTCAGCCTCCGCCTCGGCGTCCGGTCGCAGCCGCCCGATGACCCCGGCCTCGGCGACCATGCCCGGCACCACCTCGTGCGGCCCGACCACGCGGAACCCCTCACGCTCGAACTCGGCCACCACCCGCGACAGCAGGCTATCGTCGCCGCGGCGGAGCAGCCCGGCCTTGAGCAGCAGCCGCGCGGCGCGCGCATCCGGGCGCAGTTCGCTGAGCGAGGGACGCCGGATACGGCCGGCGAAAACCAGTTCGCCGACGCCTGCCGCGCGCAGCAGGCGCAGCCCTTCCGCGGCGGCGCCCAGCCGCACCCACGCGTGCGGGACGCCGTCGGTCAGGCTGGGAGAGGCCTGTCCTTCGAGCGCAAGGACGAAGACCTCGCGTCCCACGGCCTGGCATGCCGCAAGCAGTTGGGCGGGAAGGCCGCCACCGCCGGCGACGATGCCGAGCCGGTCAGACGTGGCCATCCCGCGGCTGGCAGATGGCGCGGCTGGAGTCCTGGCGGATGAAGGCGACGATCTCCATCACCGGCTCGTTGTCGGAGAACAGCGAGGCAACGTCTTCGAGCCGCTCGCCGAGGGTCCCCTCGGGTGCGAACAGAAGCCGATAGGCCGCGCGCAGCGAATGGATGACGTCCCGCGTGAAGCCGCGGCGCTTGAGGCCGATCAGGTTGAGGCCCGACAGCCACGCCCGGTTGCCGATCACCGAACCGTACGGAATCACGTCGTTCTCCACCGCCGAGGCACCGCCCACCATGGCGTGTTTTCCGATGCGCACGAACTGGTGCACCGCGCTGAGCCCGCCGAGGATGGCGAAGTCGTCGATGACCACATGCCCCGCAAGCGTCGCGTTGTTGGCCAGTATGACATTGTTGCCGAGCCGGCAGTCGTGCGCGACGTGACACCCGACCATGAACAGGCCGTTGTCCCCCACCTCGGTCAGCATCCCGCCGCCCTCGGTGCCGGGGTTCATCGTCACATGCTCACGAATCATGTTCTTCCTGCCAATGACGAGGCGCGACGGCTCCCCCTTGTACTTGAGGTCCTGCGGCGGATGACCGATCGAGGCAAAAGGATAGACCTGCGTATCCTCGCCGACGGCGGTGCGCCCCGAGATGACGACATGGGATTTCAGGCGCACACGGTCGCCCAGGATCACGTCGGGCCCGACATGGCAGAACGGGCCGATATCGACGTCCGCTCCCAGCTCGGCCCCCTCCTCGACGATCGCCGTGGAGTGGATCGATGTCATTCAGTTATCCATGATCATCGCGGCATAGACGGCTTCGGCCGTGATCTTTCCATCGACCTTGGCGACGCCCCGGAATTTCCAGACCGGCCCGCGCTGCCGATCCTTCTCGACGTGGATGTGCAGAGTATCTCCGGGTACGACCGGCTTGCGGAAACGCGCGTTCTCCACCGACATGAAGTACACCAGCTTGCCTTCCGCCTCGGGACCGAGGGTCTGTACGACCAGAACCGCAGCGGTCTGCGCCATCGCCTCGATGATCAGCACGCCCGGCATGACGGGCCGTGCCGGAAAATGGCCCTGGAAATAACTCTCGTTGATCGAAACGTTCTTGATGCCGACGGCGCTGATGTCCGGGATGACGTCGACGACCTTGTCGATCATCAGGAAGGGATAGCGGTGCGGGATCATCTCGATGATCCGCGCGATGTCGAGTTCCGCAATCTTCTCCTGCGCCAAGGGCTTATCCATTTTCGTTGCCGCGCCGCCGCGAGGTCATACGAGCCAGGATAGCCTGCTGGCGGAAGAAGGTCTTGATCGGGATCGCCGGCGTTCCCATCACCGTCGCTCCCATTGGCACATCGCGCATCACGCCAGCCTTGCCGCCGATCCTGGCACCGGCGCCGACGGACAAATGGCCAGCGACGCCGGCTTGTCCCCCCAGCATGACGAAATCCCCAAATTGCGTGCTGCCGGAGACCCCGGACTGGCCGACAAGAACGCAGCCGCGACCGAGGACCACGTTGTGCCCGATCTGGATCAGATTATCAATCCTGCAGCCCTGCCCGATGACGGTGTCCGGGCCGGCACCGCGGTCCACGGTCGTGTTGGCGCCGATCTCGACATCGTCGCCGACAACCACCCGCCCGAGCTGCGGAATCGACAGGTGGCCCTGCGTCGAGACGGCGAATCCGAATCCGGGCTGGCCGATGCGCACGCCCGTCGCGATGCAGACGCGGTCGCCCACCACGCAGTGGGACAGCGTGACCTGGCAGTCGATGCGGCAGTCGACGCCGATCACCACGTTCTCGCCCACCACCGTCAATGCGCCGATCAGCGTCCGCGGACCGATGCGTGCTCCGCGCCCGACGACCGCGCCGGAACGGATCTCGCAGCCCTCGCCGATCTCGGCATCGGGATGTACGTCGGCATTCGCGGCAACGCCCGGTTCAAGCGGCACCGGGGGGTGGAACGCGGCCGCGACCCTGGCGTAGGCGCGGTATGGGTCCTCGCTCAGGATCAACGCCATGCCCGCTGGCGCCGAGGTGGCCAGATCGGGATGCACAATGCAGGCGCCGGCACCGCAATCGGCCAGCAATACGCGGTACTTCGCATTGTCGACGAAGCTGATCTCGTGCGGACCGGCCAGTTGCAGCGGTGCCACGTCGGCGAACGACCGGCTGGCATCGTCGCCCTCTGACAAGCTGCCGCCGCAGATTTCGGCCAGTTCGCCGAGGCTGAACGGGCCGGCGGTCTTGAAGAAGCGGGGGTCGACCATGGCGTGCGCTTTCCTGCTCGCGAGCGGACGCTGCCGTCAGAACTGGGTCCCGAAGGAGAACCGGAAGATTTCCTCCTCGTCGAAGTCCTCCTTCAGGATGGGCTTGGCGAGGTCGACACTGATCAGCCCCACCGGCGCGCGCCAGGTGATGCCGGTACCGATCGACATACGCAACGAATTGACGTCCTGCACCGCCGGACCCGACTCCTCCGCGCTCCACAGGCTGCCGAAGTCCGTGAACAGGCGGCCGTTCAGCGGCGCGTTATCGAATACCTCGAGCGGATAGCGCAGCGACACTGAGCCGGAATAGAACATGCGCCCGCCCAGTGCGTCGTCCGTGGCCCGGTCGCGCGGGCCGACGCCGGCGGACTCGAAGCCGCGCAGGTTCCCGCCGCCCAGGAAGAACCGGTCCACGATGCGAAGATCCTGGTTCAACCCCTCGATCCAGCCTGTCGCCGCGTCGAAGCTCAGGATCCAGCGGTCCTCGACCAGCGGGTAAAGGTACTGCGCCTCTGCCCGGTAGCGCAGGTAGCGCACGGAGCCGCCAATGCCTGCGACCTCGTTGCTGATCTGCACCCTGTAGCCTTCGTTCGGAAGGATGCGGTTGTCCCGACGGTCATAGGTCAACGACTGCGACAGCGCCGAGGTGACGCTACTGCCGGCCTGGTTCTTGATGAACAGCGACGCGTCGTCATCGATATTGTCGATCTCGCTGCGGACCAGCCGGTAGCCGACGGTATGGCGCAGATCCTCGGCGATGTCGTAGCCGAGCCGCAGCGCCGAGCCGAGCCGCTCCTCGTTGAACGAACTTTCGTCCTGGCGATCGTCCTGGTCAAAGAAAAGGTCGACGCCGCCCGATAGCGGCATGTCGAACAGATAGGGCTCGGTGAAGCCGAGGTTCACCCGCGTGCGCTCCGCAGCGATGGTCGTGCCGAGACGAAGCGTCTGGCCGCGGCCCAGCAGGTTGCGTTCCTGCAAGGAGACTTCCGCGAGCGCGCCATCGGCCGTGGAGAAGCCGACGCCGAACGAGAGGCTGCCGGTGGATTGCTCCTCGACCTCGATCTCGACCACCGCCTGGTCGGGTTCACCGCCCTGCCTCGGCGCGATCTCCACGGCCTTGAAGTAGCCGAGGTTCTGGATATTGCGGCGCGACCGCCGGACCTTCGCCCTGTTGAAGGCGTCTCCCTCGACGAAGTTCATCTCACGCCGGATCACCCTGTCGAGCGTGCGGACGTTGCCGACGATGTCGATGCGTTCGACGAAGACGCGCGGGCCTTCCTGGACCGCGAACGTCAGGTCGATGCTCTGCGCTTCCGCGTTGCGCTGCACTTCGGGGCGGATGTCGACGAAGGCATAGCCCTGGTTGCCGACAGCATCGGTCAGCGATTCGATGGCTTCCTCGACCTTCTCCGAGTCGTACCAGTCGCCGGATTCGATCTCGACCACCGGCGCCACGCTCTCGGCCGCCAGGTCCGGGATTGCGCTGGTGACGTCCACCTTGCCGACCTTGTAGCGCGGCCCTTCGTTGACGGTGAAGGTGATGAAGAAGTTCTTCTCCACCGGCGACAGTTCGGCCACCACGGAGCGCACCTCGAAATCGGCGTAACCGTTGCCGAGATAGAAGCGGCGCAACCGTTCCTGGTCGAACGCCAGACGGTCGGGGTCGTAGTTGTCGCTGGTCGACAGGAACCGCCACCACGCCGACTCGCTGGTCAGGATCTCGCTGCGCAGCCGTCCGTCGCTGTATACCCGGTTGCCGACGAAATTGATCCGGCGCACTTCG
>JBBDQX010000134.1:0-6146 GCA_040905765.1 Acetobacterales bacterium | reverse complement strand
AGGCGCAGCCACTCGGTCTCGGCCCGCGAAAGCCGCTCGGTCGCCGCGCGCAGGGCCTGGGTGGACCCCTCGAAGCCCTCGGGATCGCGGGCGTAGTAGGCGGGGTCCGCCAGCAAGGCGTTCAGCCGCGCGATCTCGGCCTCCAGCTGCGCGATGTTGCCAGGAAGCGTCTCCAGCGCGTGCTTGTCCTTGAAGCTGAGCTTGCCTCGGTTCTTCGGCCTCGGGGCCTGCGCCTCCCCGGCAGCCTTCTGCTGTCTCGCCCGTTCGCGAGGCGACGCCGGCCTCGCCTCGACGCCCCTGCCGCCCTGCGCCAGCATGTCCGAGTACCCGCCGGCATATTCGATCCAGCGGCCGTCGCCGTCCGCGGCGATCACCGAGGTGACGACGCGGTCGAGGAAGTCGCGGTCGTGGCTGACCAGCAGCACGGTGCCCGGATAGTCCGCCAGCAGCTCCTGCAGCAGGTCGAGCGTCTCCAGATCGAGGTCGTTGGTCGGCTCGTCGAGCACCAGCAGGTTGGACGGCCGGGCCAGCGCCCGCGCCAGCATCAGCCGGCCCCGCTCGCCGCCCGACAGGGCGGAGATCGCCGTCCGCGCCTGCTGCGGCAGGAACAGGAAGTCCTTCAGGTAGCTGACGACGTGGCGGTGTTCGCCGCCGACCGTCACCGTGTCGCCGCTGCCCCCGGTCAGCGTGTCCTGCAGGGTCGCCGCCGGGTCCAGCGACTCCCGGTTCTGGTCGAGCGTCGCCATCTCCAGCGATTTGCCGAGCCGCACCGTGCCCTCGTCCGGCTGCAGCGCGCCGGTCAGCAGGTTGAGCAGCGTCGTCTTGCCCGAGCCGTTGGCGCCGACCACGCCGACGCGGTCGCCGCGCAGGATGCGCGCGGAGAAGTCGCGCAACACCGCGCGGTCGCCGAAGCGCTTGGTGATGCTCTTCGCCTCGACGACGAGCTTGCCCGAGGTCTTGCCCTCGCTGGCAGCCATCGCGACCGTGCCGGCGGCCGTGCGCTGCTCGCGGCGCTGGCGGCGCAGGTCGCCCAGCGCCCGGAGACGGCCCATGTTGCGCTTGCGCCGCGCGGTGACCCCCTTGCGCAGCCATTCCGTCTCGGCGGCGATCTTGCGGTCGAGCTTGTGCCGCTCGGTCTGCTCCTGCTCGAGGATGCCGTCGCGCCAGTCCTCGAATCCGGCGAAGCCGCCGTCCATGCGGCGTGCGGTGCCGCGGTCGATCCACAGCACGGCGTCGGACAGCGCCTGCAAGAAGCGCCGGTCGTGGCTGACGAGGACGAGGGCGGACCGCGAACCCTTCAGCTCCCGCTCCAGCCACTCGATCGCCGGCAGGTCGAGATGGTTGGTCGGCTCGTCGAGCAGCAGGATGTCGGGCTGCGGTGCCAGCGCGCGGGCGAGGGCGGCCCGTCGCCGCTCGCCGCCGGACAGCGTGGCGGGGTCCTCGGGGCCCGCCATGCCGAGGCTTTCCAGCAGATACTGCGCGCGGAACGGCGGGTCGTCCGGCCCGAGGCCGGCCTCGACGAACGCCAGGGCGGTGTCGAAGCCGGCGAGATCGGGCTCCTGCTGCAGATAGCGCAACGTCGTCCCCGGCTGCAGGAAGCACTCGCCCTCGGCCGGCTCGACCAGACCGGCCGCTATCTTCAGCAGCGTCGACTTGCCGCAGCCGTTGCGGCCGACCAGGCACAGCCGTTCGCGCGCGCCGAGCGAGAGGTCGACGCCGTCCAGCAGCAAGTCGCCGCCGAAGCCGTGACGGATGCCGTCGAGCTTGAGGATCGGAGGAGCCATGGCGGCCTTGTAGGAGCCCGCGCGGGCCCGCACAAGGGCCGTTTCAATTGCCTCCCCGGTCCGCCTGCCTAGGCGCCGGAGTGCATTGCGGGACGCGGCATTACGGTGAAAATGCGCGTTCAATCCTTTTCTTCGGGGGCGCGACAGGACGATGGGCGGACTTTCTCTGGGAATCGATATCGGCGGCACCTTCACCGATATCGTCCTGTTCGATCCGGTGGCCGGCGGCCACTACATCTGGAAGGAATCGACCACCCCCGACGACCCCGCCGAAGGCGTCATCGCCGGTATCCGGCACCTGCTGGAACGCGAGGGCATCGCGGCGGCGGAGGTCGACCGCGTCGTCCACGCGACGACGCTGTTCACTAACGCGCTGATCGAGCGCAAGGGCGCGAAGACCGGGCTGATCACCACGCAGGGCTTCCGCGACACGCTGGAGATCGGCCGCGAGCGCAAGTACGAGCTGTACGACATCCATATCGAGATGCCGCTGCCGCTGGTGCCGCGTCCGCTGCGCCTGGAGGTCCCCGAGCGGCTGGACAAGGATGGACTTGTCGAAATTCCGCTCGACGAGGACGCGCTGGTGGAGGCGGCAGACCGGCTCGCAGCGGAGGGCGTAACCTCCATCGCCGTGACGTTCCTGCACGCCTATGCCGATTCCCGGCACGAGCGCCGGGCGCGCGATCTGATCGCGGCACGGCATCCCGGGCTCTTCGTCACCTGCTCCCACGAGGTCGCGCCGGAGATCCGCGAATTCGAGCGCGCGTCGACCACGGTGATCAACGCCTACGTCCGGCCGCTGGCGCAGACCTATCTCGACCGGCTGCTCGAGCAGATCCGGGCCCTCGGCATCGACGGGCCCTTCTTCATGATGCTGTCGAACGGCGGTCTCACCCATGTCGACGAGGCGAAGCGTAACCCCGTGCAACTGCTCGAGTCCGGGCCGGCCGCCGGCGCGCTGGCGGCGGCGTGGTTCGGGCGCACCTGCGGCGAGGACCGGCTGCTCGCCCTCGACATGGGCGGCACGACGGCGAAGGCGAGCTTGGTCGACGACGGCGAGCCGGTCATCGCCTACGGCTTCGAGGCGGCGCGCGAGAAGCGGTTCATGGAAGGCAGCGGCCTGCCGGTGATGATCTCGACCATCGAGCTGATCGAGATCGGCGCCGGCGGCGGATCCATCGCCCATGTCGACGAGCTAGGCCTGCTCAAGGTCGGACCGCGCAGCTCCGGTGCCATGCCGGGCCCGGCCAGCTACGGCCGCGGCGGCACCGAACCGACGGTGACCGACGCCGACCTGCTGCTGGGCTATCTCGACCCCGCCTTCTTCCTCGGCGGTGCGATGCGGATCGATACGGACGCGGCGGGCGCCGCGATGCGTACCCTCTCGGGCGCGACCGGCCTGACGGAGATCGAGGTCGCCTGGGGAATCCACGACGTGGTCAACGAGAACATGGCCTCGGCCGCCCGTGTCCACATCGCCGAGCGCGGCAAGGACCCGCGCGACTACGCCCTGCTGGCGACCGGCGGCGCGGGACCCGTCCATGCCTGCCATGTCGCGCGCAAGCTCAACCTCGGCAAGGTGGTGGTGCCGCCGGCGGCCGGCGTCGGCTCGACGGTCGGTCTGCTGATGGCGCCGGCGCGGATCGACCGGGTGGCGACGCTGGTCTGCCGTCTCGACAGCACCGACTGGGCGGCGGTGGAGCGGCTCTACGGCGAGTTGGAGGCGGACGCCGGCGCGGTACTGCGTGAGACCGGCGCCGACATGGACGCGTTGCAGGTCCGCCGCTTCGCCGACATGCGCTTCGCCGGGCAGGGGGCGGAGGTGGTGGTGCCGCTGCCCGCCGGTCCCTACGACGCCGGCTCGGAGGCGGCGGTCGCGGAGGCCTTCGAGGGGGTCTATCGGACGCTGTTCGGTCGCACGCCGCCGGACGCCGCGGCGCAGTGGGTGAAGCTGCGGGTGTCGCTGCAGGCGCCGGTCAGCCGGACCGACATGGTACTGCGCGCCGAGGGCGCCAGCATCGTGGCGGCGCTGAAGGGCAGGCGGCAGGTCTACTTCCCGGAATCGAGCGGTCATGTCGAGACGGCGGTCTATGATCGCTACGCCCTGCCGCCCGGGGCGCGGGTCGAGGGCCCGGCGATCGTCGAGGAGCGCGAATCGACGCTCGTGGTGCCGCCGGGCGCCAGCTTCGTGCGGCGGGCCGACGGGACGCTGCTGGTCGATATGCCGCAGGACGTGGTCGCGCGGGGCGCCGGCACTTTCGACGCGGTGACGCTGGAGGTGCTGTGGACACGGCTGATCTCCTGCGTGGACGAGGCCGCGGCGGCGCTGGTGCGGACCTCTTTCTCGACCCTGGTGCGGGAGTCGCACGACTTCTCCTGCATCCTGACCGACGAGCGCGGCCAGTCGCTGTGCCAGGCGACGCGCAGCATCCCGGCCTTCATCGGCACCCTGCCGGGGACGGTGAAACACTTCGTCAACGAGTTCCCCGCCGGAACGCTGAAGCCCGGCGACGTGCTGATCACCAACGACATCCACCAGGGCACCGGCCACCTGCCGGACATCACCGTCGCCAAGCCGATCTTCCGCGACGGCGCGCTGATCGGCTTCGCCGCCAGCACGGCGCACTCGCCGGATATCGGCGGCAAGATCCGCTCGCCCGAGCCGCGCGAGGTGTTCGAGG
Organism: Acetobacterales bacterium; assembly: GCA_040905765.1. Lineage (GTDB taxonomy): Bacteria > Pseudomonadota > Alphaproteobacteria > JBBDQX01 > JBBDQX01 > JBBDQX01. The sequence continues at coordinate 1,681 of JBBDQX010000134.1, read as the reverse complement.
AGGGCCTGCAGATACCGCTGATGAAGCTGATGCGGGAAGGCGTCCCGGACCCGACGCTGGTCGCGGTGCTGCGCAAGAACGTGCGGGTGCCGGACCAGGTGATGGGCGACCTGTGGGCGCAGGTGGTGGCGCTGGAGCTGATGGAGCGCCGCCTGCTGGCGCTGATGGACGCCTACGCGCTGACCTCGTTGAGGGAGCTCGCGGACGAGATCCACGGCCGCTGCGAGACGGCGATGCGTGCCGCCATCCGGGCGTTGCCCGACGGCGTCTACCGCTCGTCGCTGAAGACCGATGGGCTGATGGTGGAACCGGTGACGCTGGAGGCGACGCTAACGATCAGCGGCGATTCGATCGAGATCGATTACGCCGGCTCGTCGCCGCAGGTCGACCGGGCGATCAACTGCGCCATGTGCTACACCTACGCGCTCACCGTCTACGGCATGAAGTGCGTCACCAGCCCGAACCTGCCCAACAACGAGGGCGCGTTCAGGCCGCTCACGGTGAAGGCGCCGGCCGGCTGTATCGTCAACCCCATGTTTCCGTCGCCGGGCGGATCGCGCGTGCTGGTGGGGGCGTACCTGCCGGTGCTGATCTTCGAGGCACTGGGCCAGATCGTGCCGGACCGGGTGCTCGGCGCCAGCGGCTCGCCGCACTGGGGCATTAACCAGTCGGGCGTCGACGCCGCCGGCAAACCGATGGCGACGATGCAGTTCTTCAACGGCGGCATGGGCGCGAGCGACCGCACCGACGGCGGCAACTGCCTGAGCTGGCCGGCCAACATCGCTTCGACCAGCGTCGAGATCGCGGAGCACATCACGCCGTTCCGTATCCGCCACAAGCAGCTGCGGCCGGACTCCGGGGGGCCGGGACGGTTCCGCGGCGGCCTAGGGCAGGAGATCCACTTCGAGAGCCTCCACCCGACGCCGATCGCCGTGTCGTTCCTTGCCGAACGTACGCGCTTCCCGGCGCCGGGCATCGACGGCGGCGGCTACGGCGCGCTGGGCGTGGTGAAGGTGAACGGCGAGCCGGTCGATCCGAAGCGGCAGTATGTGCTGCGCAGGGGCGAGACGGTGACGCTCGGGACGCCGGGCGGCGGCGGGCAGGGCGACCCGAAGACGCGAGACCGGCGGCGCATCGAGGCGGACCTCGCGGCCGGCTATGTCACCGACACCTCTCCCTATGGCGGGTGAGCGGCTCGGCAGTCAGTAGCTCGGGCAGTCAGTAGCTCGGGCGGTCAGTAACTCGGGCGGGCAGGGGCGGCGTCTGGATCGGCGTCGGCCGCGACCCGCGGCGCCGCCATGCCGGCCAGCGCACCGAGCGTCATCGGCTTGATCGGCGGCCGCAGGCGGTAATAACCGACCTCCGACGGCGGGACACCGCGCTCCGCGGCGATGGTCTCGCAGACGGTCAGACCGCAGAGCCGGCCCTGGCACGGGCCCATGCCGGCCCGGGTGAACGCCTTGAGCTGGTTTGGTCCCGACGCGCCGAGCCGTACCATGCGCCGGATCTCACCCGCCGTGATCTCCTCGCAGCGGCAGGCGAGGACATCGTCGTCGGGCACCCGGAAGCCATCGGCCGGCCGGTAGAGCGCGTCGAGGAACGGCCGCAACCTGAGTTCGCGGCGCAGTGCCGTCCGCCAGTCGGCGGCGACGGAGTCGCGCCGCGCGGCGTCCAGGCGGCC
>JBBDQX010000133.1:0-6168 GCA_040905765.1 Acetobacterales bacterium | reverse complement strand
GCATCGGTCTGCTGCGCGATATTGTCGGCATAGATCGGCGAGCCGAAGGTGGTGCGCACGCCCGCTACGTCGGTGAGGTCCTTGACGGCGATCGGCAGCCCGGCGAGCCAGCCCGGGTGGTCGGCGCCTGTGCGCGGGCCGTCCATGATCGCGCGCGCCGCCGCGCGCGCCCGCTCGGGCACCAGCGTCGGCAAGGCATTCAGCGCGCCATCGGTCTCGGCAATGCGGGCGAGCGCGGCGTCGATCAATTCGAGCGGCGTGATATCGCCCGCCTTGAGCCGCCGCACCGCCTCGCGCGCCGTCAGTCGCATCACCTCGTCCATTTTTCGACCTCCGCGCGCTCGTTTTCGATCACGTGATAAGACTTTATGATGGTGGGTCTCGGCGCAACCGGTTTCGCGCCGACACGTGGAAGCGGGGCAGCTTGACGAAATTCATCTCGACGGAACAGGGCGATCACCCGCTCGCCGCCGCGCGGGCCTTGCACGCGGCCGGTGATCTGACCGGGGCGGCGCGGCTGTGCCGCGATTTCCTCAAGGAGACGCCCGACGATGCCGGTGCACTCCATCTTCTCGGCGTCGCGCTGAGCGACGGCGGGCTGCACGCCGTCGCGCTGAGCGACGGCGGGCTGCACGCCGCCGCGCTGCCGTTTCTGGCGCGCGCCCTGGCGGTCGGCGGGCCGAATTCCTCGATCCTGTTCAATTATGGCGTGGCGTTGCGCGCCTTGGATCGGTTCGTCGAGGCGGCGCGTGCCTTCCGCCACCCCGCCGAAGACGCGCCGGTCCGCCGCGCCGGCGTTGGCGACGACCTGGTCGAGCCCGCCGAAACGCTTCGCCGACTCGGCCACCAGCATGGCCGGCGTCTCCGGATCGGTGAGGTCGCCGAGTATGGTCTCGACCTCCGCACCGGCCTCGCGCGCCGTCGCCGCGGTCGCCACCAGCCCCTCGCGGTTCCTGCGGGTGTGCAGCAGCAGCCGCGTGCCCGGCGCGGCGATGCGCCGCGCGGTGGCGGCGCCGATGCCGCTGCCGGCGCCGGTGATCAGGACGGTGCGGGTGTCGTCAGGCAAGGCGACTTGTTCTCACAGAGCAGAGGCGCAATTACCGCCGGGAGAGGGCAGACGAAGCAACAGATTCGAGAGGCTAAGCAGAATTCGGGCGCGTAGCTACGAGGGTGATTCGACCCTTGGCTCCAGAAGCAGCTCGGATAGCTGATGCGATCGATTTTTCCACGGCGGCGCGGCTCTTGTAGCCGCATCTGCTTATCGCGATTGGGCCATGTGGGAAGTGTCCGCCTTGCAAGTGCCGGTACCAGAGCTTGCCCTTTTTGAAGATTTCAAAGCGATCCCCAGTCATACTGACCTCCATATTAGTGCCGCCGTCTGACGCCGGATTTTCAACGCGCACCTATAGTCCCCGACAAAGCAACACGCGGCAACGGCTCAACTTGGCTGACTCTTGATGGTGCTGAAGCCGCCATGCACGAGCCGTCCGGCCTTCAGCACCAGCCGCTCCCGCGGCCGCGCCACCACCGCCTCCGGAATCCCGCCGGCCTCGATCGCGACCAGGTCCGCCGGCGCACCGGCTTCGATGCGGCCGGCGTCGACGCCGAGCGCCCGGGCTGCCGCTCCCGTGCACAGGTCGAAGGCCACCGCGATCTCGTCGTCGCGGCGGAAGCCGCTGCGCCAGCCGATCAGCATCGCGCGTTCCAGCATGTCGCCGTTGCCGTAGGGCGACCAGGAATCGCGCACGTTGTCGCTGCCGGCGAATACGGTGACGCCGGCCGCGCGCAGCGCTGCGACGGGCACGATGGGCCGTCCGGCGCCGCCATGGGTCATCAGCGCCATGCCGGCCTCCACCATCGACCGCGCGAGGCCGTCGAACCGCGCGCCATCGGCGTCGGCGGTGCAAAATCCGTGGCTGACCACGACCCGGCCTTCCATCCCGGCCGCCCGGGTTCGCGCCGCCATCGCCTCGATGCTGCGCGCGCCGTCCTCGCCCCGGTCGTGCAGGTGGATGTCGAGCCCGACCCCGCGCTTCCCGGCCAGCCCGAACAGCGCGTCGAGCGGTCCGTCCATGTCGCCGTCGATGCCGATCGGATCGACGCCGCCGAGCAGGTCCGCGCCCTCCGACAGCGCCGCGTCCAGCAGCTCCACCGTCCCGGGCAGCATGCCGCTCTGCGGAAAGGCGACGATCTGGATCGCGATGCGGTCCGCCCACGCCTGCCGCAGGTCCAGGATCGGGAGCAGCCGCGACAGGCCGATGTCCGGGTCGATGTCGACATGGGTGCGCAGCGTCGTCGTGCCGTGCGACAGCGCGAGGCGCAGCAGGTTCTCCGCCCGCTCGCGCAGCGGCAGGCCGATGCGGTCCTGGATCGCCTTCTCGCCGGCGATCCGGCTGCGCACCGTCCCCTCTCCCTGGTGCGGGATCCAGCCGGCACCGAGCAGTGTCTTGTCGAGGTGCAGGTGTCCGTCGATCAGGCCGGGCAGCAGCAGCCGTCCGCCCAGGTCGATGCGCTGTCTCGTCGCGCCGCCGCGGCCGGCATCCGCGACGTCCGCCCGCCGTCCGTCCGGCAGCAGCGCATCGGCCAGCAGCAGGTCGTCCATAGCCATCAGCCCAGCGTATAGCCCTGTCGCTTCAGGTAGGCGCGGAAGCCGGGGCGCTCCGGCACCGACTGCTGGCGCGCCAGGTTCTCCGACCACGAGCATTTTGGCGCGACGCCGTACTTGTCGACATGGCGCTGCTTCTCCGCCGGCAGCCATTTCCCGCCGTAGCGCCGCAGGTCGTAGTCCTCGATCGTTTCGCGCCAGCCGGTGTCGTCGTAGGCGTCGACATGCGCGAAGGCGCGCTTCGGCAGGCGCGGCGACAGCGGTCCGCCCGGCTCGAAATAGCCGACGGTCAGGCCGCAGACCGGGAACACGCCGTCGGGCAGGGCCAGCATCTCGCTGAACGCGTCGATGTGGTTGCGCACCTGGCTGATCGGGCAGCAGCCGATGCCGAAGCCGCGCGCCGCCAGGATCAGGTTCTGCATCGCGATGCCGGTGTCGACCGCCGCGTTCATGAACGCGTCGACGTTGTCGTTGCCGTAGTCATAGCCGCGCATGCGGGTGATCTCGCGGCTGCGCCGGGTGTCGCCGCAGCAGACCAAGAACTCCGGCGCGCTCGCCACCCAGGCGTCCTTCAGCAGCGCATTGGCCCGCGCCCGCTTCTGCGGGTCGCGTATGGCGATCACCGAGGTCTGCTGCAGGTCCGACTTCGACGGCCCCGCGCCATAGCAGGCCATCAGCAGGTCCAGCACGCCGGCGGGAATCGGGTCGGGCCTGTAGCGGCGCTCGGAGCGCCGGCGCAGCACGAGGTCGACGGAGTCGGGCTTCTCGGTCGTGGCGGCCGGTCCCGTTTCGTCGCCGAAGCGCGCGGCGAGCAGGTCCGGGAGTCTGTCGAGGGAATCGGGCACGGGCGGTTCCTCCTTCGCTGCGGCTTCCTTATGATGCCGGCACAGCATTATGCCGACATGCGTAGCAGACCGGGAGGCGACGATGGCATCGATCTACCTCGTCCAGGACATGATCAACGACCTGATCCACCCGGACGGGCCGAACGGCAAGCAGGGCTCGGGACCGGAGGCGGCGCGCCGCAACGTCGTTCCGAACACGGCGAAGGCGCTCGAGAAGGCGCGCAAGGCCGGCATCAAGGTCGGTTTCGTGCGCGTCGGGTTCTCGCCGGACTACAAGGAATGTCCGCCGAACTCGCCGGTGTTCTCGCGCGCCCGCGAAAACGGCATCTTCCAGCTCGGCACCTGGGGCACCGAGGTTCACGCCGACCTGAAGCCGCGCGACGACGAGTTCGACATCGTCAAGCACCGGGTCAGCCCGTTCTACGGCACCAGCCTGGAGCCGGTCCTGCGCGCCAACGGCATCACCCGGATATACTGCTCCGGCGTGTCGACCAACGGCGTGGTCCATGCCTGCGTCCGCGAGGGGCACGACCGCGACTACGAGATCGTCGTGCTGGAGGACTGCTGCTCCGCCGGCAGCCCGGAGGAGCACGACATGTCGCTGAAGGTGTTCACGCGCTTCTGCAAGGAGATCACGACCGCCGACCAGGTGCAGTTCAGCTAGCCTAGGGAGCGCCCCGCGGGGCGGAAACGCGCATGTTCTACGACCCCGACAAGGCCGACCATGGGCTTCCCTGGAACCCTTTCAAGGCGCTGGTCACGCCGCGGCCGATCGGATGGATCTCCACCGTCGATGCCGAGGGCGTGGCCAACCTCGCGCCCTACAGCTTCTACAACGCCGTGGCCTCGGATCCGCCCTACGTCATGTTCTGCATCGGCGGGCTGAACGACAAGCGGCCGCGCAAGGACTCGCTGACCAATGCCGAGGCCACCGGCGAGTTCGTCGTCAACATCGTCGGTCTCGCCCATGCCGACGCGATGAACCGCTCGGCGGAGTGGGTCGGCTCCGAGGTTGACGAGTTCGAACTGGTCGGGCTGGAGAAGGAGCCCTCGGTGCGCGTGAAGGCCCCGCGGGTGAAGGGCGCGCCGGCGCATCTCGAATGCACGTACCACCAGACGGTGACGCTGCCCTGCACGACGCCCGGCTACGTCAACAGCATCGTCATCGGCAAGGTCGTCGGCATTCACATCGACGATTCGGTGATCGACGAGCGCGGCGCCGTCGACGTGCTGCGCTACCGGCCGGTCGCCCGCATGGGCTATCTCGACTATGCGAAGATCGACGAGCTGATGAACATCGAGAAGGTCACGACCAGGAAGGAAGGACCGCGCTACGCGGCGGAGTAGGGCATGGAATACGATCCGGACAGTAACGACCACGGTCTGCCGTTCAACCCGTTCAAGAGCCTGATCGTGCCGCGGCCGATCGGCTGGATATCGACGGTGGACGGGGACGGTAACGCCAACCTCGCGCCCTACAGCACCTTCAACATGTGCGGCTACGCGCCGCCGATGGTGATGTTCTCCTCCGGCGGCCATCCGCCCGACTTCCGCACCAAGGACACCGTGGCGAACGCGGAGAGGACCGGCGAGTTCGTCTGCAACATGGTGAGCTGGGACCTGCGCGAGGCGATGAGCAAGACCGCCGAGGTGGTGCCGCCCGGGATCGACGAGTTCGCGCTCGCCGGCCTCGAGAAGGAGCCTTCGCACAGGGTGATGGTCCCCCGCGTGAAGGGCGCGCCGGTGCACATGGAGTGCCGCTACCTGCAGACCACGCACCTGCCGGGCCACACGCCGCAGAACGACAACGTCGTGGTATTCGGCCAGGTCGTCTGGATCCACATCGCCGACGAGGTGATCACCGAGGACGGGCTGGTCGACGTAGGCCGCATCCGCCCGGTCAGCCGCCTCGGCTACATGGACTACAGCTCGGTGCCGGGCGACTCGATTTTCATGATGAAGAAGCTGCTGCCCGAGAGCGGCCAGGTGCCGGGCGAGGAGGGCACCGGCGTCGCGCGGGTGATGAGCACGAAGGCGGCCACGCGCGCCGCCGAATAATTCCTAGCGCAGCGCCCGCTCGACCCAGCGGGCGTGGGCGACGAGGTTCGCGTCCCCGCCGAACCGCGCGACGAGCTGCACGCCGAGCGGCATCCGGTTCGGCCCGTTGCCGCAGGGCAGCGTCAGGCAGGGCACGCCGCAGGCCGTCCAGATGCAGTTGAACCGCGCACTGCCGGTGTTCGACAGCCCGATGGGCGCTTCGCCCGGCGCGCTCGGCGTCAACAGCAGGTCGTAGCGCCCGAACACCGCCTCGAGGTCGCGTCGGCACTCCGCGACCACTGCTTGCGCCGCCCTGTAGTCCTCGTCGCTGCACGCCGCGCCGCGCTTCATGCGGCCCTCGCGGAACGGTTCGCTCAGTTGGTCGCGATGATGTGTGCGCTCCCAAGCGAAGCCGCGCCAGGCCTCGAAGCTGGTGATCCTGGCATGGGCGTCCCAGATTCCCGCGAAGCTCTCCGGCAGTTCCACGTCGCCGACGAAGGCGCCCGCCGCGCGCAGCTCCGTCGCGGCGTTCTCCAGCGCCGTGCGCATGCCGGCCTCGCCCTCTTCCCAGATCGGGCTCTTGCAGAAGCCGATGCGCGGCGGCGTCTCCGGCGCATCGGGACAGGCGGAGGACGGCGTGCCGGTGAGCGCGCCCCGAAATGCCCACAGGTCGGGCAGGGT
>JBBDQX010000132.1:0-6168 GCA_040905765.1 Acetobacterales bacterium | reverse complement strand
TCACCGCCCGCCGCGATCCGCACCCCGAGCGGGCCATCCGCATGGCGCTGCGCGGCACCAGCTATCCGAGCGTGCCCGAGGTCTCCGTGCTGTGGAGCCGGGACGGCGCCTACGTCTGGCGCGTCCGCGGCGATACGGTCGAGCAGGTGTTCGTACGCATCGTCCGCCGCAACGAGGCCCGCGTGCTCGTCGAAGGGCCGCTGCAGGAAGGCGACCTCGTCGTCGAGGAAGGCGTGCAGCGGGTCCGGGAGGGAACTCCCGTCGAGATCCTGGAGCGCGCGCCTGAGACCGCCTCCGCCGGAGGCGTCGCATGAGCCACGACAGGTCCGACCTGCCGTCGCTTTCGGTGCGACGGCCGATCCTGATCGTCGTGATCAACCTGCTGATCGTCATCGGCGGGCTTGGCGCCCTGATGGGCGTCGAGGTGCGGGAACTGCCCGACGTCGACCGCCCCATCGTCACCGTGCGTGCGACCTATGAGGGCGCCGCGCCGGAGACGATGGACGCCGAGGTGATCAGCGTGCTCGAGGGCGCCGTCGCGCGCGTCCCGGGGCTAGCCGCGATCGACAGCGCCAGCGAGGAAGACAGCGGCCGGGTCCGGGCCGAGTTCCGGCCGGACATCGACCTGAACACCGCCGCCAACGACGTCCGGGAAGCGGTCGCCGCGGTGGAACGGCAGCTTCCAGACAACATCGACGACGTGACGGTGGTGAAGGCGGACGACGACGCCGACCCGATCATCCGGCTATCGCTGATGAGCGACCGGCTCTCCTCCGAGGAGCTCACCCACCTCGCCGAAAACGACATCGCGCCGGAGATCGCCTCCGTGGCCGGGGTCGCGGCGGTGCAGCTCTACGGCGACCGCGAACGCGTCCTGCGGGTGATCGTCGAGCCGCTGCGGCTGGCCAGCTACGGCCTCTCGGTCGACGATGTCGCAGCGGTGCTGCGCCAGGCCCGCTTCGACGTGCCGGCGGGCAGCTTCAAGTCGAAGAACCACATGCTCATCGTGCGCGCCGACGCCACGGTCTGGCGGCCGCCGGATGTCGAGCGCCTGGCCCTGCGCGAGGGCATCCGGCTCGGCGATGTGGCCACCGCAGTCTACGGTCCCGCCGACCCCAGTGCCCAGGTGCGCCTCGACGGCAGGCAGGTCATCGGCCTCGGCGTCGTCCGTCAGGCGCAGTCGAACACCATTTCCATCTCCGATGGCGTCATCGAGGCGGTCGAGCGAGTCAACCTCACTCTCGACGATGCCGAACTGGTCGTGACGTCGGACGACGCGCAGTTCATCCGCGGCTCGGTGCGCGAGGTGGTGACGACGCTCGGCATGGCCGTGCTCATCGTGGTGGCGGTGATCTACCTGTTCCTCGGTGCCTTGCGGCCGACGCTGATCCCGACCGTGACAATCCCCGTCGCCCTGGTCGGTACCATGTCGGCGATCTGGCTGCTCGGATTCTCGATCAACATCCTCACGCTGCTGGCACTGGTGCTGGCAACCGGCATGATCGTCGACGACGCCATCGTGGTGCTGGAGAACATCCAGCGCAACCGCGGCCGGGGCATGAAGCCGCTCGCCGCGGCCGTGGTCGGCACCCGGCAGGTGTTCTTCGCGGTGCTCGCGACATCGGCGACGCTGATTTCGGTGTTCCTGCCGATCGCCTTCCTGCCGACAACCGCCGGGCAGCTCTTCCGGGAGTTCGGCTTCGTGCTGGCGATCGCCGTCGCCATTTCATCGTTCGTCGCGCTGTCGCTGTGCACGATGCTCGCTTCGCGCCTCCCCGAGGGCAAGGCGGACGCGGCGGAGAACGGCTGGTGGAAACGCCTGCTCGCGCCTGCCGGCCGCAGTATGGCGGACCTTTACGGCCGCATGCTGGGCGGCGCGCTGGCCGCTCCCTGGCTGGTGCTCGGCATCGCCGCCGGCGGCGCGGCGCTGACCGCCATGCTGTTCTTCGAGCTCGACCGGGAGCTGCTGCCGCAGGAGGACCGCGGCCGCATCATGGTAATGATGCAGGGGCCGGATGGCGTCGGCCTCGAGTACATGGACCGTCAGGCGGTGAAGGTCGAGCAGGCGCTGCTGCCGCTGCAGCGGCGCGGCGAGGTCGAGAGCATCTTCACCATTGTCGGCCGCTGGGACCCCAATCGCGCTTTTATCATGGCGCCACTGGCCCCGTGGGAGCAGCGCGAACGCAGCCAGTTCGAGATCGCCGCGGAAGTGGACGCCGCGATCCGCGACATTCCCGGTGCGACCAGCCGCATTACCTCCTCCAACAGCCTCAACCTGCGCGGCGGCGGGGGTGGATTCGAGTTCGCCCTGCTCGGCTCCAACTACCAGGACATCGCCGCGGCCGCGGACGGCTTCATGGCCAGGATCCGCGACGGGATACCGGGCCTCTACGACCTGCGCATGTCATACCAGCCGACCCAGCCGCAGCTCTCGATCAACGTCGACCGCCGCCGCGCGGAAGACCTGTCGGTGCCGGTAGACAGCATCGCCAACACGCTTCGCGCGATGGTCGACGGCTACGAGGTGGCGGAACTGACGGTCGAGGACCGCACCATACCGATCATGCTGGAGTCGGCATCCGGCGCCATCAACGATCCCGGCGATCTCCGCAATCTCTTCGTCTCCACATCCGAAGGACGGCTGGTGCCGCTGTCATCCTTCATATCCATCGAGGAGGAGGGCGTCGCGGCGCAGCTCGACCGCACCAACCAGCGCCGCGCCATCGAGGTCGATGCCGCCCTCGCCTCCGGCTACACGCTGGCCGAGGGTATCGACGCGCTGCGCGCGCTGGCCGACGAGACGCTGCCGCCCGGTATCCAGATCGTCTTCCTGGGCGAGGCGGCGACGCTGCAGCAGACGACGCGGGAGGTCGCCCTCACCTTCCTCATCGCCGTGGCGGTCGTGCTGCTGGTGCTGGCGGCGCAGTTCGAGAGCTTTATGAGCGCCACCGTCATCATCCTGACCGTGCCGTTCGGACTGGCCGCGGCCGTGCTCGCCCTGTTCCTCACCGGCACCAGCATCAACATCTACAGCCAGATCGGGCTGGTCATGCTGGTCGGCCTGATGTCGAAGAACGGCATTCTGATCGTCGAATTCGCCGACCAGCTCCGCGACCGCGGCTTCTCCGTGCAGCACGCCATCCGCGAGGCTGCGACGGTCCGCCTGCGGCCGGTGATGATGACGATGCTGTCCACCGTGCTCGGCGGTCTGCCGCTGATCCTCAGCGGCGGCCCCGGCTCCGAGGCCCGCTCCGCGATCGGCTGGGTGATCTTCGGCGGCCTCGGCATCGCCACGCTGTTCACGCTGTTCCTGACACCGGTCTTCTACCGCCTGCTCGCTCCCCTGGCGAAGCCACGCGCCGATACCGGACACCAGCTGGCCGACGAGCTAGAAAAGACCGGCAGCGTCGAGGAGTTCGTTCCGGCGAAGGCTGCCGAATGAAGCTGCGGACAGCGGCGTTGCTGGCGGTGGTCCTCGGTTCGGCGGGGTGTACCACGGTGGGGCCGGACTACGAGCGGCCGCCGCTGCAGCCGGGCGAGCGCTACCAGGCGCCGGTACCTTCGCTGGTCGGCCAGCCTGCCGACCTCGTCTGGTGGCGCGGCTTCCGGGACCCGTTGCTTGACGAGCTGGTCCGCCGCGGCCTGACCGGCAACCTCGACATCCAGACCGCCGCCGCGCGCATCCGCGAGGCGCGGGCGGCCCTGCACGGCGCCCGCTCGGACCGGCTGCCGTCGCTCGACGGACAGGCCGGCGCGACGGTGCGGAGCAGCCGGGACTTCGGCGACGACAGCGGCCGAAGCAGCCGCAACGGCGGCAATTCGGATGACGACGACTCCGAGGGAAACCTGAACGTGGCCGCCCTCTTCGGCTGGTCGGCCGACCTGTTCGGCGGCCTGCGCCGCTCCGAACAGGCGGCGCGCGCCGAACTGCTCCGCCAGGCATGGCTGCGCGAGGATGCCGGCCTCGCCGTCGCCGCCGACATCGTCCGCACCTACGTCGAACTGCGCGGGCAGCAGCGGCGGCTGGAACTGGCGACGCAGTCGCTGGAGCTGCAGCAGCAGACGCTCGATATCGTGCGCAGCCGTGTCGACGCGGGGCTCGCGCCGCAGCTGGAGCTGGCGCAGGCACAGGCCGCGGTCGCCTCGCTCCGCGCCGACATTGCCCCCATCGCACGCGATATCCGGCTAGCGACGAATGCGCTTGCCGTGCTGGTCGGCGAGCGGCCCGGCGACCTGCAGATCGCTGCACCCGAGACGGCCGGGGCTATTCCCGTCCCCGAGGCCGCGCCGCCGCTTGGCATGCCCGCGGACCTGCTGCGCCGCCGCCCTGACCTGCAGGCCGCCGAATACGATCTGGTCCGCGCGACGGCGGAGATCGGCGTGCAGGAAGCGGATCTCTATCCGCAACTCCGCCTGCCCGGCAGCCTGACGCTGGGCGTCGACGGTCTCGGGACCGGCGCCATCGGGGAAAGCGTGGTCGCCGCGCTGTCGGCCACGCTCGACATTCCCGTCGCCGATGGCGGACGGCGCCGCGCGGAGGTGGACGCCGCCGAGGCGCAGGCCGCGCAGGCCCTCTATGCCTATCGCGGCACGCTGCTCACCGCGCTCCGCGAGGTGGAGGGGGCGATGCACAGCTACGAGGGCGCACGGCTGCGGCTCCAGTCGCTCGACGCCACCGTCGAGGCCAACGAGCGCGCCTACGAACAGGCGCGCACGCTCTACACGCAGGGGCTGGTGAATTTCATCGAGGTGCTGGACTCGCAGCGCGCGCTGACCGAATCGCTGCAACAGCGGGCCATCGCGCGCACCTCCCTGGCGTCGACCTTCGCCGACCTCTACCAGGCGGCAGGCTTCTCGCCCTGTTCGACCGGCCTGCCGTCGCCGCCCGACACGCCGGTCGCCTGCCTGGCGAATCCCTGATCCGCCGACGGCCGCACCGCATCGCCCGCTTGCCGCCGCATGGCGCCGCTCGTACGATTCCATCGTACATCACAGCGCAGGAGCCGAAGCAATGGCCACCGTCCGTGCCGGAAGGCTGACCCTCGACGATATCCGCCAGGCGAAGACGCCGCTGGAGGCGCGGCAGATCATCCGCGCCGGCGACTATGTCGGGCACACCACCGGCGTCGTCCTCGGCTACCTGCAGGTCAACCTCGCGATCCTGCCGGAGAGCTACGCCAGCGACTTCCAGCGCTTCTGCCAGCGCAACCCCCGTCCCTGCCCGCTCGCCGCGGTGTCCGAGGTCGGCGTGCCGCGCTTCCCGACGCTGGGCGAAGACCTCGACATCCGCAGCGACGTGCCGGCCTACAACGTGTTCCGCGACGGCAAGCTGGTCGACACCGTCACCGACATCGCCGAGCTGTGGCAGGACGACTTCGTCGCCTTCGCGCTGGGCTGCTCGCTGACCTTCGAGCAGGCGCTGTTCGACAACGGCCTGCGCTACCGGATGCTGGACGCGAAGAAGGGCCGCCGCTCGGCGGTCTACAACACCGGGATCGAGTGCATCCCGGCCGGCCCGTTCCGCAGCAAGATGGTCTGTTCGATGCGGCCTTTCCAGGCGGCGGACGCAATCCGCGCGATCCAGATCACCTCGCGCTTCCCGCTCGGCCACGGCGCCCCGGTACATATCGGCGACCCGGGCCTGATCGGCATTCAGGACATCGTCGCCGAGGACATCTTCGATGGCGAGTTCGAGATCATGGACGACGAGATTCCGGTATTCTGGGGCTGCGGCATCACCCCGCAGCGCGCCATCGAGAACGCGCGCCCGCCGATCGCCATCGCGCACGCGCCGGGCAACATGCTGCTGACCGACGTGCCGAGCGCCCAGACCGCGGTGTTCTGACGTAACCGAGAGAAAAGCTTCCCGTTGCTGCGCGGGAGGGCGGGTGCAGCGGAACCCTGGCCCCCGGCGGGTTTGGCCGGCGATGACAATTCCGTGAGAACGCCGGCGCGACTATGGACAGCAGATTCCTCTGCATGGGAGCGTAAGCCAGCGTGATCACCCAAAATTCATGCCGCTGGAGGCCATCATGAATCGCCCAAGGGCTTCGCTGCCCGCTGTCGTCGCCTTGTTCTGTCTGTTCCTTGTCGGCAACCCGGCGTTCGCCGAGGCAGAAGGGCTCGTCATGAAGAAGAGCGCCCATTCGGTCGGCAACACCCTCGACC
>JBBDQX010000131.1:0-6262 GCA_040905765.1 Acetobacterales bacterium | reverse complement strand
GTGCGTCCAGCCCGTCGCCCTCGTAGGTGGAATACATGTACGGCGTGCGGGACGGGAACTCGCCCGCGCAGGTGTCGACGCGCTTGTAGACCGGCGTCACCTCCAGCGCGCGGCGATGCGCCGCAACCTCGTCCTCCGCCAGGTTCGCCAGCACCGCCAGCCGGGCGTCGGAGAAGCCGAGCATCTTCAGGCGCAGCATGCCGGCGCGGTCCCGCGGCAGGCCGCCGGCGCGGACGTCCTCCTCGGACTTCACGATGTCGCGGATCTGGCGCAGGAACCAGGGGTCGTAGCGGCAGGCGCCGTGCACCTCCTCGACCGTCAGGCCGGCGCGGAACGCCTGCGCCACGGTCAGGATGCGGTCGGGCCGCGGCGTCGACAGCGCGGCGCGGATGGCGTTGGGGTCGCTCGCCGCGCCATCGGGCAGGGTGACTTCGTCGAGCCCGTTCAGCCCGGTCTCCATCGAGCGCAGGCCCTTCTGCAGGCTCTCGGCGAAGCAGCGGCCGATGGCCATCGCCTCGCCGACCGACTTCATCTGCGTCGTCAGCACCGGGTCGGCGCCGGGGAACTTCTCGAAGGTGAAGCGCGGGATCTTGGTGACGACGTAGTCGATGGTCGGCTCGAACGAGGCGGGCGTGACGCCGGTGATGTCGTTCTGCAACTCGTCGAGCGTATAGCCCACCGCCAGCTTGGCGGCGACCTTGGCGATCGGGAAGCCGGTCGCCTTCGACGCCAGCGCGGATGAGCGCGACACCCGCGGGTTCATCTCGATGACCAGCAGCCGGCCGGTCGCCGGGTCGACGGCGAACTGCACGTTCGAGCCGCCGGTGTCGACGCCGACCTCGCGCAGCACCGCGATCGAGGCGTCGCGCATCAGCTGGTATTCCTTGTCGGTCAGCGTCAGCGCCGGGGCGACGGTGATCGAGTCGCCGGTGTGCACGCCCATCGGGTCGATGTTCTCGATGGAACAGACGATGATGCAGTTGTCCGCATGGTCGCGGACCACCTCCATCTCGTACTCCTTCCAGCCGAGCACCGATTCCTCGATCAGCACCTCGTGCACCGGCGAGGCGGCGAGGCCGCCGGCGACGATGGCCTCGAACTCCTCGCGGTTGTAGGCGATGCCGCCGCCGGTGCCGCCGAGGGTGTAGCTCGGCCGGATGATCGACGGCAGGCCGGTGTCCTCCAGCGCCTCGCGCGCCTCCTTCATGTCGTGCACGACGCGCGAGCGCGGGCTCTCCAGCCCGATGGCGTCCATCGCCTCGCGGAAGCGCTGCCGGTCCTCGGCCTTGGCGATGGCCTCGCGGTCGGCGCCGATCAGTTCGATGCCGAGCCGCGCCAGCGTGCCGTCGTCGGACAGCGCCATGGCGACGTTCAGCGCCGTCTGCCCGCCCATCGTGGGCAGCAGCGCGTCGGGCCGCTCCTTCTCGAGGATGCGGGCGACCGTCGCCGGGGTGACCGGCTCGACGTAGGTCGCGTCCGACAGGTCCGGGTCGGTCATGATGGTGGCGGGATTGGAGTTCACCAGGATGACCCGGTAGCCCTCCTCGCGCAGCGCCTTGCATGCCTGCGCGCCCGAATAGTCGAACTCGCAGGCCTGCCCGATGACGATCGGGCCGGCGCCGATGATGACGATGGACTTGATGTCGTCGCGGCGGGGCATCAGGCCTTGTCCATCATGTCGACGAACCGCTTGAACAGGTAGTGGCTGTCCTGCGGGCCGGGGGAAGCCTCGGGGTGGTACTGCACGGCGAACACCGGTTTGCCCTCCAGCGCGATGCCCTCGACGGAGCCGTCGAACAGCGAGCGGTGGGTCTCGGTCACGTTCTTCGGCAGGGTGTCGCGCAGCACCTCGAAGCCGTGGTTCTGACTGGTGATCTCGACCTTGCCGGTGAGGAGGTCCTTGACCGGCTGGTTGGCGCCGCGGTGGCCGAGGTGCATCTTGCCGGTCCTCGCGCCGAGCGCGAGGGCGAGGATCTGGTGGCCGAGGCAGATGCCGAACAGCGGCTTGCCGGTCTCCAGCACGCCCCGCACCGCGGGTACGGCGTATTCGCCGGTCGCCGCCGGGTCGCCGGGGCCGTTCGAGAGGAACACGCCGTCGGGGTCGTGGCGCAGGATGTCCTCCGCCGTCGCGGTCGCCGGCACGACGGTGACGTCGCAGCCGAGGTCGGCGAGGCAGCGCAGGATGTTGCGCTTGGCGCCGTAGTCGACAGCGACGACCTTGCGCTTCGGCGCGGCGAGCGTGCCGTAGCCCTGCCCGAGCCGCCAGCGCGTCTCGTTCCAGCTGTAGAGCTGCCGGCAGGTGACGTCGCGCGCCAGGTCCATCCCCTCCAGCCCCGGCCAGCCGCGCGCCTCGTCGAGCGCCGCGGCGATGTCGGGCCGCCCGCCGGGCGCCGAGACGACGACGCCGGTCGGCGCGCCGCCGTCGCGGATGCGCCGGGTCAGCCGCCGCGTGTCGACGCCGCAGATGCCGACGATGTCCATCGCCTTCAGCCAGTCGTCGAGCCCGCGCGCCGCGCGCCAGTTCGACGGGTCGGTGATGTCCATCCGCAGCACCACGGCGCGCGCCGCGGGCGTGGTCGACTCGACGTCCTCGGCGTTGGCGCCGACGTTGCCGATGTGCGGGAAGGTGAAGGTGATGATCTGCCCGGCATAGCTGGGATCAGTGACGATCTCCTGATAGCCGGTGATCGAGGTGTTGAAGCAGACCTCGCCGACCGCCCGCCCGGCCGCGCCGATCGCGCGCCCCCGGAACACCGTGCCATCGGCGAGCACCAGGGCGCCGGTGGCGCCGGGCGGGCCCTGCGGAACGTCGGTGGCGGCCTCGGAGGCGGCGCTGGCGGCGGCGGGAGAGGGCGTGCGTGTCTGGCTCATGCTGGCGGGCGTCGCCATGGCTGGCGGGCCTCCGCGTTGTGGTGCGCCGGCGGCGGCGCGGAATTCGCCGGGAAATGCGGCCCTTCTTTTACAGCCCTTCGCGGCGCGGCGAAAGCGCCCCGCTGGCCCCCGGCGAGTTCTCTTGACATAGCCGGGCCGAAGGCGCACATGGGTCTGGTCTGGAGAAGGGTGGGCCCGGTGAAAACCGGGCTTTTTCAATGGGTTATACATGGGTTGGGGCTGAGGCCCCGGTTACTCGCACGGTCCCCCGGCACCGCGAGAGCACGACGACATGAGCGAAAAAACGATGCGGGAGCGGCTTCAGGAGTCGCTGAAGGACGCGGTGAAGAGCCGCCGCCCGGTGGATACCGCGACGTTGCGCCTGATCCTGGCCGCCCTCAAGGACCGCGACATCGCGGCGCGCTCGAAGGGCAACCAGGAGGGCATCCCGGACAGCGAGGTGATGCAGATGCTCGCCGGCATGGTGAAGCAGCGCGAGGAGAGCATCACCCTTTACGAGCAGGGCGGCCGCCTCGAGCTTGCCGAGGAGGAGCGTCTGGAGATCGAGGTGATCAGGCGTTTCCTGCCCGAGCCGATGTCGGCGGCGGAGATGGAGAAGGCCGTCGACGAGGTGCTGATGGACGAACGCGCGGCCAGTCTGAAGGACATGGGCCGGGTGATGGCGGCGCTGCGCACCGGCTACGCCGGGCGCATGGACTTCGGCGCCGCCAGTGCTATCGTGAAGCAGCGGCTCGGCTGAGCGCGCCGCCGGCCCGGCACGGCAAGTCGGCCCGCGCCGCCCCGGATTTCGTTCCGCGGGGCTCGTTCCGCAGGGGTCGTTCGAATGGCGTTTCCCGCCTCGTTCATCGAGGAACTGAAGAACCGCCTGTCGCTGCCCGAGGTGGTGGGCCGGCGGGTAAGGCTGCAGCGCAAGGGGCGCGAATACGCGGGGCTCTGCCCGTTCCATAACGAGAAGACGCCATCGTTCAACGTGGTGCCCGACAAGGGCTTCTACCACTGCTTCGGCTGCGGCGCGCACGGCAGCGTCTTCGATTTCGTGATGGAGACGGAGAACCTGTCGTTCGTCGAGGCGGTGGAGCGGCTGGCGCAGGACGTGGGCATGACCGTGCCGCGCGCCGACCCCCGCGAG
This sequence comes from Acetobacterales bacterium, assembly GCA_040905765.1. GTDB lineage: Bacteria > Pseudomonadota > Alphaproteobacteria > JBBDQX01 > JBBDQX01 > JBBDQX01. The sequence continues at coordinate 2,241 of JBBDQX010000131.1, read as the reverse complement.
CGCGAGCGCGAGCAGCGGCGGGCCGGGACGATCGGGACGCTGGAAGCGGCCTGCGCCTGGTTCCAGAAGATGCTGCAGGCGCCCGAGGGCGAAGCGGCGCGGGCGTACCTCAGGAACCGCGGCCTGGACGACGGCACCGTCGCCGCCTTCAGGCTCGGCTATGCGCCGGGCGGCGGGGCGCTGAAAGCGGCGCTGGCGCGTGAGGGCATCGGCGACGAGCAGCTTTTCGAGGCCGGCCTGCTGAAGCCGTCTGACGACGGCCGCGAGCCCTACGAATACTTCCGCGGGCGGGTGACCTTCCCGATCACCGACAGCCGTGGCCGGGTCATCGCCTTCGGCGGCCGCACGCTCGGCGACGGCCAGCCGAAATACCTGAACTCGCCCGAGACGGCGCTCTTCCATAAAGGCCGGGTGCTCTATGGCCTGGCGCAGGCGCGCGCCGCGGCGGACCGCGGCGACCTGATCGTCGCCGAGGGCTACATGGACGTCATCGCGCTGCACCGGGCGGGCTTCCCGCGCGCGGTGGCGCCGCTCGGCACCGCGCTGACCGAGGAGCAGATCCGGCTGCTGTGGACGCTGTCGAACGAGCCGGTGCTGTGCCTCGACGGCGACACCGCGGGACGCCGCGCGGCGCTGCGGGCGGCGGAGCGGACGCTGCCGCTCCTGGCGCCCGGCTACTCGCTGCGCTTCGCCCTGCTGCAGCCGGGCGACGATCCGGACAGCCTGATCGTGCGCGCCGGTCCCGACGCCATCCGCAATGTGCTGTCGGGGGCGCGGCCGCTCGCCGATCTGATCTGGGAGGCAGCCGTCGAGGCGGTGCCGTCGGAGACCCCCGAGCAGCGGGCGGCGCTGGCCGAGCATCTGAAGCAGCGGGCGGGCGAGGTGGCCGACCCGACGGTGCGGCCGCATTTCGAGGCGCGGCTCGACCAGCTCTATGCGGAGCGGTTCGGCCTGTACCTGAGCGGCAGGCGGGCGCGGCGCCCGCGCGGAGGCCGCCAGTTCGGCGACCGGAAATTCGGTGATCGCCAGTCTGGCGACCGGCAATTTGGCGACCGGCAGTTCGGCGACCGGCTTGCCGCGCCGGTGCGGGTTGCGCCCCCGCTGGACAGCAAGGCGGTGCAGGAGGCCATCCTGCTGGCCGTCGCGATCAACCATCCCGGCCTGTTCGACCGGATCGGCGAGGAACTGGGCGCGCTGTTCTTCGTCGGAGAGGAGCGCGAGCGGCTGCGCCGCGCCGTGGTGACCGCGTTGAGCGATGAACGGCTTGAAAGGGAAGTGCTGCGGCGCCACCTGTCGGAAGCCGGACTGCAACGTCAGGCGGACGCGGTACTATCGCGCGCGACGTATGTGCACGCGGGCTTTGCCCGACCCGAAGCCGAGGAGGCGGAGGTGCTGGTGGGCTGGGACGACATCCTGAGCCAGATGAGGGAAAGGTCCCTCGACGTGGAACTCGAGCAGGCCGTTCGCGCTTTCGAGAATGACCCCTCGCCCGAGAACCAGCGGCGCCTCCAGGCGTTGTCCCGGTTGAAGGGGCGCCGGAGGGAACTGGCGTATCCCGGGGAGGACCCGGGTATCGGGCCCGGAGCGGTTTGATTCCGCAATTTCTATAGGGTAAAGTGCAGGGTTGATTATTTTTTTCGATTTCAAGTGCTTAGGGGTTTTTCGGTCAGGGCATGGCCGAGGCGGGAAGCGCTTGTTGGCATAGGGCAGACCATCTCCTGAGCGTTGAGCGGCCGGCGGCAGCCCGTCGGCGTTTCCGGCGCGAGGGAACCGGTCGAAGTCAGGGCTACGAGGCAAGTTCAGTATGGCTACCAAAGCAGCAGGAAACGAGCAGGCCAGCGGGGCAGGCGAGGGCAACGACGGACCGCTGCTCGACACGCTGGGCGCCGGCGTCAAGAAGATGCTGGCGAAGGCGAAGCAGCGCGGCTACGTCACCTACGACGAGCTGAACGCCGCCTTGCCACCCGATCAGCTCAGCTCCGAGCAGATCGAGGACACCATGGCGATGCTCTCGGAGATGGGCATCAACGTGGTCGAGAGCGAGGAAAGCGAGGACGTCCCGAGCAACGACAACGGTACCGAAGCGGAGCCGGGCGAGGCCGAATCGATCGCCGGCGGCAACGTCGACGACGAGGACATCGGCCGCACCGACGACCCGGTGCGCATGTACCTGCGCGAGATGGGCAGCGTCGAGCTGCTGTCGCGCGAGGGCGAGATCGCCATCGCCAAGCGCATCGAGGC